>JAIEPP010000549.1 GCA_019748335.1 Xanthobacteraceae bacterium | reverse complement strand
TATGACAAAATGGCCGGGCAGAGTTTTGTGCGAGGGAACGAACAGAGCGAACATTGCGATGCTCGTCATGCCCGGGCTTGACCCGGGCATCCACGTCTTGAACGCATCGCAGCAAGTAAGACGCGGATGGCCGGGCATAGGCGAGCGGAAGCGACGCCGTCCTTCGGACGGCTATGCCCGGGCATGACGGTAATGGATGATGTCTACCTCGTCCCGAACGTGGTCGCGCCGAATAGCGCCTTCTGCGTCGAAGGCTGCGAGCGCCAGTATTGCGGCGGTGCGTCAACGGTGCCGCCGAGTTCGGCGGCGGCGTGCCAGCCCCAGCGCGGGTCGTAGAGCATGCCGCGGGCGAGCGCGACCATGTCGGCCTTGCCCGATGCGACGATCTCTTCGGCCTGTTTGGCTTCCGTGATCAGCCCGACCGCGATGGTGGTGAGACCCGTCGCCTGCTTGATCGCCTGCGCGAACGGTACCTGGTAGCCGGGGCCGAGCGGGATTTTCTGCAGCGGCGAGGCGCCGCCCGAGGACGCATCGATCCAGTCGACGCCGCGCTTCTTCAGCTCCTGTGCGAATTCGATGGTCTGCGGCAGATCCCAGCCGCCCTCGACCCAGTCGGTCGAGGAAACCCGAATTCCGACCGGCTTGTCGGCCGGAAACGCCGCGCGCACCGCATCGAATACCTGCAGCGGATAGCGCATGCGGTTTTCGAGCGACCCGCCATATTGATCGGTACGCTGGTTGGCGATCGGCGACAGGAATTGATGCAACAGGTAACCATGCGCGCCGTGAACTTCGATGGCGTCGATCCCGAGCCGCTCGGCGCGTTTGGTGGCCGACACGAACGCATCACGAATACGCGCGAGCCCTGCGGTGTCGAGCGCCAGCGGGGCCGCCTCGCCCTGCTTGTGTGGAATCGCTGAGGGGCCGACCGGCTGCCAGCCGCCCTCTGCGACCGGGATCAGTTGCCCGCCGTCCCACGGGGTGTGGCTCGAACCCTTGCGGCCGGCATGCGCGAGTTGCATCGCGACCGCCGCCTTGGACCGCTTGCGCACCGAGGCCAGGATCGGCTTCAGCGCGGCTTCGGTGGCATCGTTCCACAGCCCGAGACAGCCCGGCGTAATCCGCCCGATCGCTTCAACGTGGGTGGCCTCGATGCAGAACATCGCAGCGCCCGACAGCGCCAGCGAATTGATATGCGTGAAGTGCCAGTCATTGGCCTCGCCGTCGACGGCGGAGTACTGGCACATCGGCGACACCATGATCCGGTTGGAAAGCGTCAGGCCGCGCAGCTTGATCGGGGAAAACAGGGCACTCATGCGGGGATATCCGTAGCGGGAGGGAAACGGTCGCCTCCTCTGTACCGAGACCTTCCCCGCCCCTCAACCCTCCGCCCTTGCAACCCTCCCCTACGGTTGCTTGATCCCGGCGGCCTTGATCAGCTCCAGATTGGCCGCCGTCTCGCGCTTGACCAGATCGTCCATCTCCCCCGGCGCCAGCGGCATCGGTTCGACGCCGAGCTTTTTCAGGCTCGCTTGCGTCGCCGGATCGTTCAGCACCTTCTCGCCGGCCGCATGCAACTTCTCGACGATGTCGCGCGGCGTCTTCGCCGGCACGAACACGCCGAACCAGATCGCGCTGTCGGCGTCCTTCAATCCGATCTCGACCGGTGTCGGCACGTCGGGCAGGTCGGCAACGCGCCTGGGCGTCGACACCGCCAGCGCGCGCACCTGGCCCTCGCGGATCAAAGGCAGCGCGGTCGCGAGCGGACAGAAGTAGAGATCGATACGACCGCCGAGAATGTCCGCGATCACTTCCGAGCCACCGCGATACGGCACATGGGTCGCCTCGATCCCGGCGGCGAGGCGGAATTTCTCGGCGCTGATGTGCACCGCTCTGCCGATCCCGACCGAGCCGAACGAAATCGATCCCGGCTTGGCCCTGGCATCCGCGATGAACTCCTGGATGGTTTTCCACGGCCGCTCCTTCGGTACGATCATGACATTGGCGCTGGAGCCGATCATCAGCACCGAGGAGAGGTCTTTGGTCGCATCGAAAGTCAGGTTCGAAAAAATCGCCGGCGCGATGGTGAGCGCGGAGGAATGGGCGAGAATGCTGTAGCCGTCGGGGTCGGCCTTGGCGACCTGGCCGGTGCCGAGCGTGCCACCGGCGCCGACCCGATTTTCGATCACGATGGATTGACCGAGTTCCGCCGCAAGCTGATCGAACACCAGCCGCGGCACCACATCGGTGGCGCTGCCGGCGCCGAACGGAATGGTCGCTTTAATCAGATGCGAGGGCCAGTTGTCGGCACGTGCGGCGAACGCCGCGAACAGGGTCGTCAGGACGCAAACAACGCGAAGGGACTTGTTCATCGATAGCTCCGGTTTCACTGTCCGGAGCGCTGCAAGAACCGTTCCGCTATTCGCCGAGCTTTCCGACCCTGAGATCGACGATACGATAGCGGTTGCCGGGCAACACGACGCAGTCGGCCTCGGCCGAGAATTCGACGAAAAACGAACCGTCGTCGCGCTTGTCTCCGATCCGCCCATAGCGTCCGAGCGTGCGGAGAAAGCCGGCATCCGACGTCACGAACAGTCGGCTCTCCCTGAGCAGGAAGCGCCGCGTCCCCTTCCACTCGAATTCTGGAACGCCGCGGCGCACGTCGTCCCCCCTCGTCGTTTCGCGGCTGGTGACGTCCTTGAACAGGCTCGGACCTGACATCAGCCGGGCGCGACGTCCTTCGACCCCATAAAGATTGAGCTCCACGACGTGGCGATCGCTGCGGTAGGTGACGGCGACGTGGCGCGAATCTGCCGACCAGGATGCGTGGTAGGCGTTGGGACCTGTATCGAGAATGCCGCCGGGCCCGATACCCGGCAGTCGCGCGAGCTTGCGATGCGCGGGTTCTGCCATCAGCCAGACATGAAATTCACCCTTGTAGTTCTCGTCGGCACCGTGGGAGGCCAGCGACATCCGCTTGTTGGGCGCGAGACCGTCACGGATGACGGCGTATTCGTCAGGTGCGTAGTCATGGCTGTCGGTGGCGGCGGCGGACGCAAGATCGAGCGCGAGGAATGCGACAAGGACGGTGAGGATGGCGCGGGGGTTCATCTCTATGTGTCGGGATGAAGGGGATGACGGTTCGAAGTTTCCTTCAAGTTCACTCCACCAGCGTGAACTGCAGCAGCAGGTTGCGCTGGATCATCGAAAAATTGTCGTCGGAGACCAGCGTCAATACCGTGTCGCCTTCCGGCGTGACGTGGGCGTCGATGCCTTCCATGTTGTCGATTTCGTTGCCGAGATCGGCATTGAAGATCGATGGGCCATCGATCAGGGCGCCCGGCGCGACGGACGCCAGCGGAACGCGCCGGATCCGTATGCCGATGCCGCCGAGCAGCGAGAATTTGCGCTCCAGCAGCAGCAGATCGCCGGACGGCAGCAGCACCGCGTCGCTGACGTCGAAATTGTCGGTGCGGCGGACGGTAAACTGGCCTTGCGTCTTGCCTCCGATCAGAAACGCGAGAATGTTGCCCTGCGCATCAAGGCCGCGCTCGGAGATCGCCAGCAGCGTTCCCGCCAGCGCCAACCCCTTCGGCACCATCACCAGCGCTTCGAGGCCCTTGTTGAACGGCAGCTTGCGCGCGGCCGGCGGCAGCGGCACCACCTCGCCAAGCGCGGCGGTAAAGCCCTTGGCGAAATCGAACCGCAGCAGCTGGTTGACGCGTTCCAGCCCGACATAGACCAGCGAACCGTCGAGCGCGATCGACTCGGTATCGAACCAGCCGCGCGACGTGATCGGTTTGCCGTCGGGGCCGAGCATCGGCGACGCCTCGACATCGTCGAGCCCGGTCATCTCGCGGCCCTTGTAGACGATGCGGCCGGTGAACCAGCTGCCCTTGTCGCTGATGGCGATGAAGCGCTCACCCTTGGCGTCCAGCCGCAGGCCGGACAATCCGCCAAAGCCGCGAAACCGCGACGTGAGAATCAAGCCGCTGCGATATTCCAGCGAACCGAATCGCACACGCGAGCGATCGCGGGTGTCGAACGACGGCAGCGGCCGCGCATTGACTTCGATCGAGACCGGCGCGGTGACCGAGAATTCGTCTGGGGGTGCCTGCCTGGGCGGCGCTTGAACCGCGGTCTGTGCCCGCGCGAAACCGGGCATGGCGCTCACCGAAAGCCCCGCCGCCGAATATTTCAGGAAGCGGCGGCGGCTTGTCAGGGAGCGGTCCCTCATGGTGAGGAGCGCATCTTGCGCGTCTCGAACCATGAGGCCACGGCGCGGGCCGCATCCTTCGAGACGCGGCGAAGACGCCGCTCCTCAGGATGAGGATCATGTCTGCGCTGGGTCATCCAACTACTGTTACGAGTGCAGTTTGCGCGGCCGGCGGCTGGTGGTCGGCGCGGCACCTGAGGTCTCGCTGAACAACTCGGCGAGCTTCTCGGTGATGGCGCCACCGAGTTCCTCGGCATCGACGATGGTGACGGCGCGGCGATAGTAGCGCGTGACGTCGTGGCCGATGCCGATCGCGATCAATTCGACCGGCGAACGGGTCTCGATCTCCTCGATGATATGACGCAGATGGCGTTCGAGGTAGTTGCCGGGGTTGACCGACAGCGTGGAGTCGTCGACCGGCGCGCCGTCCGAGATCATCATCAGGATCTTGCGCTGCTCGGAACGTCCGAGCAGGCGCTTGTGCGCCCAGTCCAGCGCCTCGCCGTCGATGTTTTCCTTCAAGAGACCTTCGCGCATCATCAGGCCCAAATTCTTGCGCGCGCGCCGCCACGGCGCGTCGGCGGACTTGTAGATGATGTGGCGCAAATCGTTGAGGCGTCCGGGATTGGCCGGCTTGCCGGCGGCCAGCCACGCTTCGCGCGACTGCCCGCCCTTCCAGGCCCGCGTGGTGAAGCCCAGAATCTCGACCTTGACGCCGCAGCGCTCCAGCGTGCGCGCCAGAATATCCGCACAGGTCGCCGCCACCGTGATCGGGCGGCCGCGCATCGATCCGGAATTGTCGAGCAGCAGCGTGACGACGGTGTCGCGGAAAGTGGCTTCCTTCTCGTGCATGAAGGACAGCGGATGATAGGGATCGGTGACCACGCGCGACAGCCGCGCCGGGTCCAGAATGCCTTCCTCGAGATCGAACTCCCAGGCGCGGTTCTGCTGCGCCATCAGGCGGCGCTGCAGCCGGTTGGCGAGCCGCGCGACGATGCCCTGCAGATGCGCGAGTTGCTTGTCGAGGTAGCTGCGCAGCCGTTCCAGTTCGTCGTGGTCGCAGAGGTCTTCGGCCGCGATCACCTCGTCGAACTTCGGCGCGAAGGCGTGATATTCCGGCCCGCGCGGTTCGTTGGCGCCGCGCGAATTCGGCCGCGTCGCCTCACCCGGCGTCTCGTCGTCGCCGAGTTCGCCGTCGTCGAAAGTATCGCTGGTCGAGGCCTGCGCGCTCTCCATCGCGCTTTCCGACATCTCGTCGGTGGAAGCCTGCGCCTGGTCGGCGCTCATTTCCTGCGCGGCGTCGGAGTCGGGCGAACCTTCGGCGCCGGACTGGTCGTTCTCGCCGTCCTGGTTCTCGTCCTGATTCTCGTCGTCATCGGCGTCGGCATTGCGGTCGTCGCCGAGATCGAGCGCCGACAACAGATCGTGCACGAGGTCACCGAACTTGGCCTGGTCCTCGGTGACGCGGCTCAACTGATCCAGCCGCGCGCCGATCTTGTCTTCCAGCGCCGGGCGCCAGAGATCGACCATCTTCTTGGCCGCCGCGGGCGGGGCCATGCCGGTCAGGCGTTCGCGCACCAGCATCGCCAGCGCATCGGACAGCGGCGCGTCGGCGCGGTCGGTGATCTCGTCATATTTGCCGCGGTGAAAGTGATCGTCGAGCATCGCGGTGAGATTCTTCGCGACACCGGCCATCCGGCGCGAGCCGATGGCTTCGACGCGGGCCTGCTCGACCGCCTCGAACACGCCGCGCGCCTGCGGATTGCCCGGCATCAGCTTGCGGTGAACCTTGGGATCGTGACAGGCGAGTTTCAACGCGATCGAATCGGCATGGCCACGCACGATCGCCGCATCGCGCTTGGTCATCTTGCGGGCCGGCTCCGGCAGCCGTGCCTTGCCCGGCGCAAGGCCCGGACGTTCGGCCGCGAATGTTACTTCCAGTTCCGGCGCCTTGGCGATCGCGCGCAGGCACGATGTCACCGCGCGCTTGAACGGCTCGGTCGGCGCTTCCTTCGGTCCGGTACGGAATTTGGAGTTCGACGTCGTCATGTGCCGTCTATCGACCTTGCTAGCGGTGATCGCGGAGAGAGACCCCTCACCCGCTTCGCAGCCTTCGGCTGCTCAGCACCCTCTCCCACAAGGGGAGAGGGGAAGTATCATCAGCTCAGCGCCACATTGACCGAACTCTCGGCCAGTTCCTGGTTGAAGCAGCGCTGATAGAATTCGGCCACCAGCGGCCGTTCCAGTTCGTCGCACTTGTTGAGGAAGGTGACGCGGAACGCGAAGCCGATGTCGGAGAAGATATCGGCGTTCTCGGCCCAGGTGATCACGGTACGCGGGCTCATCACCGTCGACAGGTCGCCGTTGGCGAACGCGTTGCGGGTGAGATCCGCGAGCCGCACCATCTTGTTGACGATGTCGCGGCCTTCGGTGTTGCGGTAGTGCTTGGCTTTCGCCAGCACGATCTCGACTTCCTCGTCATGCGCCAGATAGTTCAGCGTGGTGACGATCGACCAGCGGTCCATCTGGCCCTGGTTGATCTGCTGGGTGCCGTGATAGAGGCC
>JAIEPP010000223.1 GCA_019748335.1 Xanthobacteraceae bacterium | reverse complement strand
CCGGGAAATTGGAATTCGCATCTTGGTTATCAAGCAGAGGTCGGAAGGCACTCATCCGACGAGCCTTTTCACGCGGCTCGGCGCCAGCCTTAGCCAAAACGACACCAGCCCACGGCCATGGGGGATGGCGCGTGGGCTGGGTCGTTACCCGCGGGCGCGGCGGGGCAATGGGGGCGATTAAACGCGCCGGCGGGTCAGTTTCGGCCGCTAGTTCAGCCGCGTTTGGGCGCCGGCGTCACGTGCTTGACCGCGAATTTCGGCGCGGCGTGGGTCTTCAACATACCCATGTGCTTGTGGTGGCGGTGATGGCGGACGTGCTGGTGGTGATGGCGGCCCATATGGGCATTGGCGTTCAGGAGCTTCGATTTCGACGCGTCGGCCTTGATCACCGGCGCCTGCACGGTCCTGGTCACCGGGGCCTTGATGGCCGGCGTCTGGGTGGGCTTGCCGGGGGCAGCGGCGAGCGCGGGCGCGGCGAGAACGGAAACGGCAACAAGCGCTGCGGAAATGGTCTTGAGCATGGTTGTCTCCTCTTTCAGGGGATCGCGGTCTCCGGTCGGTTGGCCGGGATCGCTGATCATGGAGACGACCTTAGTGACCGCGCGCTGAACCCCGCCTGAAGCGCGCTGATGGACTTCGTTCATCTCGATGACATGTTGGTCAGGTTCGACGACTTCCGCAGCGCTGCAGCGAGCGCAGAATTTGCGGAATTCAAGGCGAGCAGCCGGGAATGTTGGCGACCGCCGGGGGTTCAAACCAGCGAGCTTCGGTGTAGGATCATCGCACCGGCCATCAGGAGAGATGCATGAACAAACTCGCGATCAGGCTTTTGACGCTCGCAGTGTTGTCGCTCACGCTCGCGGCAGCTCCCGTCGTCACCGTGGTCTACGCTGCCCCCGACAACGATCCGCCGCCGCCCGACAAGAGCAAGAAGAAGAAATCCGAAGCGCGTCCCGGCACCGAGCAAACCGCGTTCGCGGACGGCTATCGCGCCGCCTATGCCACCATCTACGACCGCCACGATTATGCTTCCGCGATCGGACAGCTCAAGGCGCTCGGCCGCGACGACAGCGCCGCGGTCGCCAACCTGATCGGCTACTCCTACCGCAAGCTCGGCGACTACAAGGTGTCGCAGATCTGGTACGAGCGCGCGCTCAAGGCCGATCCGAACCACGTCAAGACCTGGCAGTATTACGGCCTGTGGCAGGTCGAGCAGGGCAATCGCGACCAGGCGCAGTATCACCTGAACAAGATCGCCCAGCTCACCGGCACGACAAGCGAGGAATACCGCTCGCTCGCCGAAGCGATGCAGAAACCGCCGGGCACCGGGTTGGTCTACTGAGCGAACATCGAAATTTGACCGGCGCAGCATAAGGCTGCGCCGGTTTTTTCGTGTTCCGCGTTTACTTCATCAGCCCCTGCACTTCCGTCCGGAACGCCTGACGCGCCGCGTCGCGCGAATAGAACATGTGACCGCCGGGATAGACCACCAGCTTCACCCGGCTCGGGCTGCCATAGGCCGGCAACTGGTCGAGCAGGACCTTTGAGGCGAAATAGGGCGTGGCGAGATCGAACAGCCCGTGCCCGACCAGCAATTTCAATTTCGGATCGAGCGCGAGAATCTGGCGCAACTGCGACACCGACTCGGCCGGCCCGCGGCCGAAATCCCAGGCCTTGTTCACGCTCTCACTGAGCAGTTGGTACGAACCATCTGGCCGCCAATTGAGTTTTCGCGTGGTGAGATCGACCACGGCACTCGTCAGCGGCGCCATCAAGGGATCGCCGGAGGGATCGCCGAAATGGTAGAAGCTCGAATCCGGAGAGGGATCGAAGCCCGAGACCGAGGCGTCGTAACGCCCCGTCACCCGCCCGTTGCGGCGGTCGAACTCCCGGCGGAATTCGCTGACGTCAAAACGCCCGGCCAGCCTGCGGCTGACGGCCTGATCGATGCCGGTCAGCTGAGCCACCTTGTCGGCGAGCCGCGTCGTCGCCTCGGCGTCGGCCTGCCCCTTGATGAGATCGAGCAGAAACTCACCTTGCGCGTATTTTTCGACATCGGCGAGATCAGCGCGGGTCAGCGGCCGCTTCGCCGGATCCCTGGCCTCCCGCGCTACCGCGGCCATGGTCGGCAGGCTGTTGACGTATTGCAGCAGGCTGGAGCCGGAATAATCGCGGAAGTCGAGCACCGGCGAAAGAAGGATCAAGCCGCGGACGCCGACACCCTGCTGGGTCTGCAGGTTGCGCACGATCTTCGGTCCGCGGATGCCGCCATAGCTTTCACCGGCGACGAATTTCGGCGACGGCAGGCGGTCGTATTTTTCCAGCCAGCGCCGGATCACCAGCGCGACCGAATTGACGTCGCCGTCGACCGAGAAGAACCGCTTGCGCACGTCCTCGCCGGAGGCGACGAAGCGGCTGTAACCGGTGCCGACCGGATCGATGAAGACGAGATCGGTGAAGTCGAGCCAGGTCTCGGCGTTGGGCAACAGCTCGGGCGAAGCGGATGACACCGCGCCGTCCCCGCTGATCGACAACCGCCATGGCCCGGCATCGCCGAATTGCAGCCAGGCCGAGGACGCGCCCGGCCCGCCATTGAACAGGAATGTCACCGGGCGGCTGGCGCGGTCGGCGCCGTCGAGCTGGTAGGAGGTGTAGGCGATATCGGCCTGTGGCTCGCCTTTGTCGTCGAAAATCCGGATCGAGCCCGCGGTCGCGCTGAAATTCAGCGTTCGCCCGGGCAGCGCCAGCGTCTGTTTGGTGGTGGAATCCGGCGGCAGACGATGCTGCTCGGCGGCTGGCGATGCATTGGCGGCATCGCCGCCGCGGCGGCCTCCGCCCTTTTGGCCCGCAGGCCCCTGCCCTGGCGTTGTCGCGGCAGGTTGCTGCTGTGACGGCGGCGGCGTTTCGTCGTCGGCCCAGGCGCCAGTCGGAATCAAAACCGCAAGAAGCGCAATCGTCACGCATACATGACGCTTCGCCGCCGATCCGATAGCCATAGTGTCGCCTCCCTGTTTCGACACAGTGTAGCCGACACCGGCGCCAGTCGGCTGCGTTGAGAAATTAAACATCCGTAACAGAGTGATAGCAGGCGCTACGCTTCATATGTCGTGACGTGATGTTAGTCACACACAACCCGCGACCGACCGCGTATTTGATCCCGAGGCCGATAACGGGGTAGTGGATTCGTCGGCCGCGACGTCGGTTCGGATCACCGCCCCGAATGGAATGGGATATTGCAATGAAGCGAGTAATTGCCCTTGGCATTGGCCTTCTGGCTTTGGCCGCACCTGCCGCCGCGGAATCGCCCGTGGCGATCGTCGAAGAGGTTCAGGGCAAGGTCACCGGCGCGGAATTCATGGACTATCTCACGCCCAAGACGGTCATCAAGCTCGGGGCGAACAGCTCGGTGGTCATCAGCTATCTGAAATCCTGCCGGCGCGAAAAGATCGATGGCATCGGCACCGTCATTATCGGGACCGACGAGAGCCTCGTGCACCTCGCTTCCGTCAAGGACGAAAAGACCGAGTGCGACGCCAGCCATGCGCACGCGACCGGCCGTGAAACCAGCGAGGTCGCCGCCACCGTCGTGCGGAGCGTCGCCAAGAATGACACCGCGATAAAGCCGCAACTCACCCTCTACGGGGCATCGCCGCTGGTGCAAGCCACGGGGTCCGGCACCCTGCAGATCGAGCGGCTCGATGTGTCGGGCGAACGCCAGCAGATCGTTCTCGATGGCAAGCAGGCAAAAGGAAAGTTCTACGATTTCGCCGCCGTCAACAAGGCGCTGAGCCCCGGCGGCATCTATTCCGCGAAATTCAAGTCGGCCCACATCATCTTCCAGGTTGACGCGCATGCGAGGGCGGGACCGACGCCGATCGTCGGTCGCCTGGTGCGGATGGATTGAGGGGCGTGCCGGACCCGCGATCTTGATGATCGGGCGCGGCACCCGCGACGCCGCGGCGATCGCCGCCATCGCGCTGATCTGCGCTGCGATTTCCGTTTCTCCCCCGCTCAAAGCCATCCACGGCTGGTCGATCGATGTTCTGACGGCACTGCGCTGGGAGATGTTCGGCAAGCGATACGACCCCGCCGCTTCCCCTGCCGTCGTCGTCGCGATCGACGAGGAGAGCTATCGCGCCGCGCCCTTCAAGGGTTCGCCGATGCTGACCTGGACCAGTGAAATCGGCCGCGTGCTCGGCGCCATTGTCGACGGCGGGGCAAAGGTCGTCGGATTTGACATCGTGATACCGACCTCGCTCGAGCAATCCGAGATCCCGTTCGGCGACGGCGTCCTCGGCGAGAAAGTTCGCGGCTTCGACCGCGATTTCCTGCGCGCCCTCGCCTCTGCGGCTGGCGCCGGCAAGGTGGTGCTGGGCGAGGCTTTGCGCGGCGACCAGCCCGTCCGCCCATCACAGGGACAGCGGATTGCGGTTCGCCAGCAGCAGAATATCCGGCCGCTCAACGTCTATACCGACCCAGACGATACCGTTCGCCGCCTGCCGCTCACGTTCCCCGCCAGCAACGCTGCGCCGTTGCCGGGGATGGCGCTCGAACTGGCGTCCCGGGCGCTCAAGGCTCCGCCCGAATTCGCGCCTGACGGCACCGTAACCCTGGCCGGCTACCGTATTCCCGGCGAAGTGGCGAATACCATGACCGTCAATTTCGAAGGCGGCGCCGACGACATCCCGACCTTCTCGTTTGCCGACCTGCGCTTCTGCGCCGCCGGCAACGACAAGGACTATTTCAGGCGCTGGTTCGACGGCAAGGTCGTCATCTTCGGCAGCGTTCTCGATGCCGAGGACCGCAGGCTGACGTCGAAACGGTTTGCAACCGGACGCGAAGGCGAACGCGTGTCGCGTTGCACGGCCGAGACCAGGCCGGTGACCACATCCTTCCGGCGCAGTTCGATCGCGGGCGTCTATATCCATGCGACGGCCGTCAACAACCTGATCCGGCAAAATGCCGCCGTTGAGCTCGGCCGGTTGCCGATTTTTCTGATCGCCGCGCTGGCGGCGGCGTTTGCGGCCACCAGCGCCCTTCTGGTCAAGCCGATCGGCGCGGCCTCCATCTATGCCGGGTTTGCCGCTGCCGGCGTCGCGGGCGCTGCGGTCGCGTTCAACCACGCGCTGGTCATTCCCGTGGCCGAGCCCTTCCTGGCCGGGCTTGTCGCGCTCGGGGCGATGGTCGCCTATCGTTTCGTGATTTCCGACAAGGACCGGCGATTGCTGGCGAACAGTTTTGCGCTTTACCTTGCCCCCGACGTGATCGACCGGATGCTGAGGTCGAACAAGTTGCCGGAACTCGGCGGCGAGAACCGCGACGTGACGATCTTCTTTTCCGACCTCGAAGGCTTCTCGCGGATCGCCGAGAAATTGCCCGCGCACGACCTGATGCAGCTGATGAACGAATATCTGTCCGAGATGACCGATATCATCGAGCGCCACGGCGGCTATGTCGACAAATATATCGGCGATTCCATTGTCGCCTTGTTCGGCGCGCCGGCCGATGACCGCAACCATGCGGCGAATGCGGCGCGTGCCGCGCTCGACTGCAGCGCGCGCCTGGCCGAGCTCAACCGCGATTCTGCCGCGTTCCAGGACTGCAAGCTGGCGCAACGTATCGGGATCAATTCCGGCGAGGCGCTGGTCGGCAATTTCGGCTCGAGAAAACGTTTCAACTACTCGGTGATGAGCGACGCGGTAAACCTGGCGTCGCGGCTCGAGGGCGCCAACAAGTTCTACGGCACGTCGATCATCGCTTCCGAGACCACCGTCGCCCTCGCCGGCGCTGCCTTCGCCTGGCGCGAACTCGACACCGTCAGGGTCAAGGGACGCGATCAGGCGCTCAAAATCTACGAATTGATGGCGCTGTCGGGGCAGCGTGCGGATACGCAAAGGGTGCCCATCGCCGATTACGCCAAAGGACTGGCGCACTGGCGCGCCGGCGAGTTTGACCAGGCAGAGCGGTATTTCGGCCGGTCGGCCGAGGCCGACAGGCCAGCCGCGATATTCCGCGAGCGGGCCCGGGAGCTCTGCGCCCAGCCGCCCGGAGCGGAATGGGAGCCGATCCGGACCCTGCAAGAGAAATAGAACTCCGCAAGCGGCGGGAAGCGCTTGTCCCGGTTAACCTAGACCTCCGTTTAAGACGGCCGGGCCCGGTTTTGTTTCACGTGCGGATGCTATATCGAAGCTGCAGCGAAGCCCCAGAGTACGCGTTCCCATGCCCAGCCCCAAGCGATATGACCGGATTGCGTTCGTGGCGAGCGCAAGCGTCGAGGCGCAGGCGGCGCTGGATCAGCTCACCCATATCTACGGCAACCACGATGCCGACGCCGCCGACGTCGTGGTGGCGCTCGGTGGCGACGGCCTGATGTTGCAGACGCTGCATGCCCACATGCGCTCCAACAAGCCGATCTACGGCATGCATCGGGGCACCGTCGGCTTCCTGATGAACGAATTCACCACGCACGACCTGCATACGCGGCTGGCGGCGGCGCGCGAATCCCTGATCAACCCGTTGTTGATGCGCGCCACCGACGTGCACGGCACGGTGCACCTGCATCACGCCATCAACGAAGTCGCGATGTTTCGCCAGACCTATCAGGCGGCGCGCCTGCGCATCCTGATCGACGAGCACGAACGCATGCCCGAGCTGATCGCCGACGGCATCCTGGTGGCGACACCGGCCGGCTCCACCGCCTACAATCTCTCGGCGCACGGTCCGATCATCCCGCTGACCGCGCAGGTTCTGGCGCT
>JAIEPP010000571.1 GCA_019748335.1 Xanthobacteraceae bacterium | reverse complement strand
TTCATCCTGCCCGGCGATCCGCAGATCCCGATCATCTACGAGGTCGAGCGGCTGCGCGACGGCAAGAGCTATTCGACGCGAAGGGTTTCCGCGATCCAGCACGGCAACGCCATCTTCTCGATGATCGTGTCGTTTCACAACGACGAGGAAACCGAGTTCGATCATCACGACAAGATGCCTGACGTGCCGCCGCCGGAGAAACTCACCGCCGAGGAAGTCGCCAAGCAGCCGATGTTCAAGGAGATGCCGGACTTCATCCGCCGCTATTATGAATCGGACCGGCCGATCGAACTGCGCCCCGTCGAGCTCGGCCGCTATTTCGGCCAGAAAATCGACGACGGACGCATCCATGTCTGGATCCGTACCGCGGCGAAACTGCCCGACGATCCGGCGCTGCATATGTGCGCGCTGGCCTATGCGTCGGACTTCTCGCTGCTCGATGCCATCATGGCGCGCTACGGCCGCACCCTGTTCGACAAGCGCATGATGCCGGCAAGCCTCGACCACGCGATGTGGTTTCACCGCCCGTTCCGTGCCGACGAATGGCTGCTTTACGCGCAGGATTCGCCGAGCGCGCAGGGCGGCCGCGGACTGACTCGCGGCCAGATCTTCAAGCCCGACGGCACGCTGGTGGCGTCGGTGGCCCAGGAAGGCTCGGTGCGCCAGCGCAGGTGAGCGCTCGCGCTACCGGGCACGTCCGATCAGGCGCGATCGACCAGCGCGAATTGCGACGTGTACCAGTTCGTGTACCAGCGCATCACCCAGGGAATCGGAATCAACAGCGCGCAGCCGATCGCAAACAGGATGGTCCGCCACAACACCTCAAGGCCCGACCCGTTGAAGGTGACCTCGCGATGGGTCCCGCTGATATTGCGGCAAATCCAGCGCATCCATGCCGTGATCACCCAGGCCCAGCCGACAATGGTGATAACGGAAATGTACATCAGCACCTGCCAACCGATGTAACCCAGCGCGCTGCCTTCGAAGGCGATCGGAAGCGGCTGTCCGTTCGAGCTGAGATTCGATGTAACCCATCGCACCACCATCCAGGATAGATAGGCCTGAATCGGAATCGAGATGTATTGCAGGTAGTAGAGGTCGGCCGATCCCAGATAGGTCAGCAGGCCGATCGCGACAAAGACGTACCAGATATCGCCGACCTGACCGTTGAAGGCGAGGTTCGGCCGCTCCGGCACCTGAAGGCGGGAGGCGATCCAGCGATAGAAGCTGGTCGCAACCCATGGTGCCGGGATCACCAGCACCATTCCGATGACGAACAGCAGGGCGCGGCCGAGGAACTCCCACAGCGGCAGGTCGATCGAAAGCGGTCCACCGCCATAACCGCCGGAGCGGCCCTGGGTCATCGGCGGCGCACCGGCCTGCGGCATCGCCGGCGGACGCCCGCCGCCGGACATCAGCCCGGGAATCTCCCCCGCCTTCTGCCAGCCTGCCATCCCCTCGGACCAGACCAGCGTATCCGCCCTGACCGTTCCGCGGCCAATGAGGTCGCGCAGCTGGGCTTCGGGATAAGGGCCCTGTTGCTGGCCGTTTGATGCAAAAAACCACGATCGGTCCGACATTTTATTATTTCCTTGGGCCGTGGGGACGGGCAAAGCCGGGAAGCCGGCGGCGGAGCCGCATTCTGTCTGGTGACCCTTACCCCTGTACAGTGACCGGCATCACCAGCCCCAAATGTTTTCCCCGTAAACCTGCAAGTTTTTTGTGCCAATTGCCCAGAAAAATGCCAGATTCAGCCGAGCTGCAGAAACGCCACGCACCGGTCCGCCGAACACGCCGGGCGAATACCCAAAAGAACTACCCAAGAGAAATGAAGGCCTGACCATGAAACTCGTCGTCGCGATCATCAAACCGTTCAAGCTCGACGAGGTGCGTCAGGCGCTGACGGAAATCGGGGTCCACGGCATGACCGTGACCGAGGTCAAGGGCTACGGCCGCCAGAAGGGCCACACCGAAATCTATCGCGGCGCCGAATATGTCGTGAACTTCCTGCCCAAGCTTCGAATCGAAATCGCGGTTGCCTCCGACATCGCCGATAAGGCGGTCGCCGTCATCACCTCGAGTGCACGCACCGGACAGATCGGCGACGGCAAGATTTTCGTGACGCCGATCGATCACGCGCTGCGCATTCGCACCGGCGAGACCGACAGCGACGCGCTCTGACACTCACCTAAATTCGAGGCGCTCCGGCAACGAAGCCTGACGCGCGACAAGAAACGACAACAGGCCGGGGAATTTCCATGGGGGCACTATCGTATCGTGCAGCGAAGCTGGCTGCGCTCATCACGCTTGCGGCGGGCTGCCCGCTGGCCACGCCGGCCTTCGCCGAGACATCGACCATCAACAGCGCCGACACGGCATGGATGATCGTCGCCACCGCGCTGGTGCTGATGATGACGATCCCGGGTCTGGCACTGTTCTATTCCGGCATGGTGCGCAAGAAGAACGTGCTCGCGACCATGGCGCAGAGTCTGGCCGCGGTAGCCGTGATCTCGATCCTGTGGGTGATGTTCGGCTATTCGCTGGCCTTCGTCGGCGACGGCCCCTGGCTCGGCACGCTCGATCGCGGGCTGCTGATCGGGATGACCATGGACAGCGTCAATCCTGCCGCCAAGACCATTCCTGAAGCGCTTTTCATGCTCTACCAGATGACGTTCGCGATCATCACGGTGGCGCTGGTGGCGGGTTCGGTGGCCGACCGGATGCGGTTCTCGGCCTATCTGCTGTTCGCCATCGGCTGGTTCATGTTCGTCTATGTGCCGCTGGCGCATTGGGTCTGGGGCGGCGGCTTCCTGGCCGCCAGGGGCGTGCTTGATTTTGCCGGCGGGCTCGTCGTGCATCTCTCCGCCGGCATCGGTGGACTGGTTGCGGCGAAAGTCATGGGCCGGCGCCACGGCTATGGCAGCGAGAACCTTTCGCCGTTCGATCTGTCGCTCGCCGTCATGGGCACCGGTCTGTTGTGGGTCGGCTGGTTCGGCTTCAACGGCGGATCGGCGCTCGCGGCCAATTCGCGCGCCGTGATGGCGATCATCTCGACGCATCTGGCCGCCTGCGCCGGCGCGTTGACCTGGGGCGCGATCGAATGGGCGACGCGGCGCAAGCCGTCGGTGCTCGGCATGATCTCCGGTGCGGTCGCCGGTCTCGGAACGATCACGCCGGCGTCGGGCTTCGTCGCACCCTGGCACGGCGTCATCATCGGCGTGGTGGCAGGCATCGTGTGCTTCTGGGCCTGCACCTGGCTGAAACATCGCTTTGACTACGACGACTCGCTCGACGTGTTCGGCGTGCACGGCATCGGCGGACTGACCGGCACCCTGCTGGCCGGCGTCTTTGCGGTCAGCGCCATCGGCGGCACCGCCGGCCTGATCGAGGGTCGCCCGGAACAGGTGCTGATCCAGCTGTACGGGATCGCGGTCACCCTGGCCTGGTCCGGGGGCGTGACTTACGCGCTGCTCAAGCTGGTGAGCGTGTTCGTGCCGCTGCGGGTTTCGCTGCAACAGGAGCTCGAGGGCCTGGATATTTCGCAGCACGGCGAAGCACTGCAATAAAAGCCTCATCCGAATACCGCCCGACTGCCCTAGCTCTGGGCAGGATTATGTCTGGAGTCTGACGTGCTCATGTTTTGAGCATGCCTGATTACGCTTTGAGCGCGACGGAATGGCGCAGGTCGGCCCTTTTCTCTCCGAGAGCGAAAAGGGCCGGATTCATAGTCCGTTAGGGAATTCCGCCGATCTGGCACGGTATTTGACTCTAAGGGTCCTGGCTGTGCCCGCGTAGTGAACTTCTCCGCGTGGTGAACCTCAGTCGAGAACGCCCGGTCTTGTCTAGGCCGGGCCCAAGCGGGGATAGGACCCATGAAAATTGTTATGGCGATCATCAAGCCATTCAAACTCGAAGAAGTCCGTGACGCCCTGACCGCCATTGGCGTTCACGGTCTCACGGTGACGGAAGTCAAGGGATATGGCCGACAGAAGGGCCATACGGAAATCTATCGTGGCGCTGAATACGCCGTGAGCTTCCTGCCCAAGATCAAGATCGAGGTCGCCGTTGCCTCGGACCAGGTCGACAAGACCATCGACGCCATCACCTCGGCTGCAAAGACCGGACAGATCGGCGACGGAAAAATCTTCGTCATCAACCTCGACCATGCGGTTCGCATCCGCACGGGTGAGGCGGATGCCGCGGCCCTTTGATTTCGCGCTCAACCTTACATTCAGGAGTACAACAAATGACGTTTAAACGTCCCTATAGCGCGGGATTGGCGGCCCTCGCAGTCGGTCTGTTCGCGGCGACCGCTGCCTATGCCGAGCCAACCGTCAACAAAGGCGACAACGCCTGGATGCTGACGTCGACAGTGCTGGTGCTGTTGATGACGATCCCGGGCCTTGCGCTGTTCTACGGCGGTCTCGTTCGTTCCAAGAACATGCTCTCGGTGCTGATGCAGGTGTTCTACTGCGTCTGTATCGTCACGCTGATCTGGGCGCTCTACGGCTACAGCCTGGCCTTCACCGGCGGTTCCGACTTCATCGGCGGCTTCTCCAAGGCCTTCATGATGGGCATCACGCCGGATTCGAAAGCGGCGACCTTCAGCGTCGACGCCAACATCTCGGAGCTGGTCTATTTCTGCTTCCAGATGACCTTCGCGGCGATCACCCCCGCCCTCATCGTCGGCGCCTTCGCCGAACGCATGAAGTTCGCGGCGATCGCGCTGTTCATCCCGCTCTGGGTGACGCTGATCTACTTCCCGATCGCACACATGGTTTGGTACTGGGCCGGACCGGACGCGATCTCGGATGCGGTGAAGGCGCTGGCTGCTGCGGCTGACGGTGCGGCGAAGACCGCGGCGCAGGCCAAGCTCGACGAAGTCAACGCCGACGCCGGCTGGATCTTCAAGAAGGGCGCGATCGACTTCGCTGGCGGAACCGTGGTGCACATCAACGCCGGCATCGCCGGTCTCGTCGGTGCGCTCTTGATCGGCAAGCGGGTCGGCTACGGCAAGGAACTGATGGCTCCGCACTCGCTGACCATGACCATGATCGGCGCTTCGCTGCTCTGGGTCGGCTGGTTCGGCTTCAACGCCGGATCGAACCTCGAAGCCTCCGGCGGCGCTGCGCTCGCCATGACCAACTCCTTCGTTGCAACCGCAGCGGCGGCGATGGCCTGGATGTTCGCGGAATGGATCGTCAAGGGTCATCCCTCGGTGCTCGGCGCGTTGTCGGGTGCGGTGGCTGGCCTGGTCGCGGTCACGCCGGCGGCCGGTTACGCCGGTCCGATGGGCGCGATCGTGCTCGGTCTCGTGGTTGGCGTCGTCTGCCTGTTCTTCTGCACCGTGGTGAAGAATGCGCTCGGCTATGACGACTCGCTCGATGTGTTCGGCGTCCACTGCGTCGGCGGCATCGTCGGCGCGCTCGGCACCGGCATCCTGGTGAATCCGGCCCTCGGCGGCACGGGCATCATGGACTACACCACCGGCAAGATCGCGGACTACGACTTCGCTGCCCAGATGATCTCGCAGTGCTGGGGCGTTGCCACCACGCTGGTGTGGTCGGGCATCGGTTCGGCGATCCTCTACAAGGTAGTCGACGTCATCGTTGGCCTGCGCGTCAACGTCGAGACCGAACGTGAGGGTCTCGATGTCACCGAGCACACGGAGCGCGCTTACAACATGTGAGTTCTCCCGGGGTGCGATCCTCCCGGGGGTCGCACCCACAACTTCGGTTCGGGCACATACCCGGCAATGCCCTGACCGTAGAGGGGCCCCAGCGCAAGTTGGGGCCCCTTTCTTTTTTTGCGATAGCGTTTTCCAGCGAAGTGGTCACCGGTTCGCGTCAAGAAAACGCGTCAAAAAAAAGAAGTTGCCAAACTGGACCCGGGGCGTCGAAATAGCGGCAACCAAAAAGGGAGGGCGTCATGAAACTCGAAGGGGGATGCTATTGCGGCGCGGTGCGCTATGAGGCCGAGGGCGAGCCGATGTTGCAGGCGCAATGTCATTGCCGCGAATGCCAGTTCATCACCGGCGGGTCGCCCAACATGTTCGTGGTGATGCCGCTCGACGGCTTCAAATACACCAAGGGCGCGCCGAAGCAATTTGCGCGTAAGGACCTGGAGAAGCCGGTGACGCGCGAATTCTGCGCGGAATGCGGCACGCATGTGGTGACGCGGCCGCAGCGGCCGGTCGTGGTGGTCAAGGTCGGAACGCTCGATAATCCCGCCCAGATCACGCCGCAGATCGCGATCTTCACCATCGACAAGCAGCCGTTTCACCACATTCCCGAGGGCATGCCGAGTTTCGAACGCATGCCGGCGCGGTAAGCTTTCAACGCGCCCCCGGCAGGTCGGGTTCGTCACCTCGTAGAAGCGCCATCAACTCATCGGTCGAGGGGCCGAGGCCGGCGCTTCCAACCAGCTTGGCGAACCGGCTCGGCGGCCGCGTGCCGTCTGCACGCTCAATGATGATGCTGCCGTCATCGCCGCGCCTGAATGCCACTTCTACGCCCGGGCTTATTCCCAAGTAATCACGTACCCGCTTCGGGATCGTCACCCGGCCATTTTTCGTCATTTTAGGCATGGCTACCTCCGATCGTCTGTCTCGACGACGAATAGCAAAATCCACGCTGGCCTCGATGGTTAATCGCGTCTTAACCTCGCCGTATCTATGGTGATTTGATCGGTTTCCGGTGGTCGGCTGGATCACTC
>JAIEPP010000164.1 GCA_019748335.1 Xanthobacteraceae bacterium | reverse complement strand
AAGCAGGGCGCCTCGCGCCGCTACATCATGTCCGCGGTCGAGGCCAGCCTGACGCGGCTGAAGACCGACTACATCGATCTCTACCAGCAGCACGACTACGATCCCTTGACGCCGATCGAGGAGACGCTGCGCGCGCTCGACGATCTCGTGCGCCAAGGCAAGGTGCGCTACATCGGCAATTCGAATTTTCCGGCCTGGCGGATTGCCGAAGCCGAGCTGATCGCGCGGCAGATGAACGTCGCCCGCTTCGTGTCGTGCCAGGACGAATACAGCCTGGTGGTGCGCGGCATCGAAAAGGATCTGTTGCCGGCGGCGCAGGAATACAAACTGGGATTGCTGCCGTTCTTCCCGCTGGCGAGCGGACTTCTGACCGGCAAATACCAGCGCGGCGCGGCGGCCCCCGCCGACACCCGTTTTGCCAAGGCGCCCGCCTTGAAGGACCGCTACGTCACGCCACGCAACGAGGACATCGTCGAGAAGCTGGAGGCGTTCGCGAAAGCGCGCGGCCACAGCATGCTCGAACTCGCCTTCTCCTGGCTGGCGGCGCGCCCGCAAGTCGCAAGCGTCATCGCCGGCGCCACCCGCGTCGAACAGGTTGAGCAGAACGTGAAGGCGATCGGCTGGACGCTGAGCGCGGATGAGATCGCGGAGATCGACGGGATCACGAAGTAAAGGAAATTAGGAGTCGCCATGAGACGTCCGCTCGTTGTTCTGATCATTGCGCTGATGCCGCAGATCGCCTGGGCGTTCGATCGCTTTGCCGGCCTCGCCGAGACCGAGCACCAGCCTTCAGACCTGTCCAAGGCCCTTAATCTCGTCATGTCGACGGCGACCCCTGATCTCTATTTCCGCAAACGCGAGATCATGGTCGACGAGTTCGAGAAAGCAGCTGTGAATAAGGCAATCGCGTTCAATGCCAAGAGTGCGGAATATTGGCAAACGAAAGATCAGGACAGCAAATCCGTCGTCGGCGAGCGGACGCTTGAGGGCTGCATGCTGCGGTTCGGGTCGCCTTGCAAATTACTGGCTGTGAATGATGAACTGGTTCCACCCGGACAGGGTGCAGAACACGAGCTGCCACGCCTGAAATATGCGGGCGGTTTCGACGTCGATCAGTTGCCAGTAGTCAAGGACGAGATTCGAAAGCGGCCGGACGTTCAGAGCTACTTGGCCACCCCGGAACCTAAAGCGATTGCGCTTCATCCGAGCGGGCGATTGATTGTGGTGTCAGGACTTCCAACCGACAAGGAAACTGCCGACGCAGCGCTGTCTAGATGCGATCTTGCGCCGGCCAGGAGCAAGAGCGATGGTCCGTGCTATCTCTACGCGCTGAACAATAGCGTTGTGATTGCGAAGAGACAGACGTACCGCCAATAACCTACCCTACCAACCCCTGCATCGGCTTCACCGGCGCGCTGTCAGGAAATACGCTCTCGGCCAGCACGCGCTCGGCCAGACCGAACTGGTCGCGCAGCACGCCTTTCATGATCGCGCGCAGGTCGGTGGTCGGCGCGAGGTCGCGGCCCTGATAGAGGTTGACGGGTTTCAGCCCCGGCCAGTCCGAGATCACCCGGCCGCCTTTCACCGCACCTCCGGCCAGCAGTGCGATGGTGCCGGTGCCGTGGTCGGTGCCCTGGGTGCCGTTGATGCGCGCGGTACGGCCGAACTCGGTGGCGACCACGACGACAGTCTCGCGCCAGCGCGCGCCGAGCCCGCTTTCCAGTTCCGCCAGCGCGCCGTCGAGACCGCCGAGCAGTTGCGCCAGCCGACCGACCGGGCCGCCTTCATTGGCATGGGTGTCCCAGCCGTCGAAAGCGAGGGCTGCGATCCGCGGACCGTCGTCGGCCGCCATCAGTTTGGCGGCACCGCGCGCCACCAGCCGCATCGCGCCGGCGCCGTTGGTGCCCGGCTTCGGTTTCATGTCGTCGCCTTGCGCGGTCTTGTCGAGCGCGAGCCCCTGCGTCAACGCTGTCGCGAGCGCGGGATCGCGGTGGGCATAGAGTTCGGCGAGCCGCATCGCGGTATCGTCGGCGGCCTGCGGCAGCGCCACCGGCGCCCAGCCGACGGTCGGCGCGGGTCCTCGCAACACCAGCGGCGTGGTCGGACCGACGCCGAGCGCGCTCGTCACCCGCTCGCCCCTAGGCAGCGATTCCAGCGCGCGGTTGAGCCAGCCGGACTGCACCCGGCCGGGCCCGGCAAAGCCGCTTTCGAGCACGTCCTGGCCGTCGAAATGCGAGCGGTCGCGATAGGATGTCGCCACCGCGTGAACGACCGCGGCCTTCTTGTCGCAATACATCCGCGCGAATTCCGGCATCGCCGGATGCAGCGCGAAAAATGAATCCAGCGGCAGCGCCGCGTTCGGACCGCTCGAAGCCAGCGCGATCGCGCCGTGCAGGCCGGCATAGTCGGGGTCGCCGACCGGCGCCACGGTGGCGAGCCCGTCCAGCGCGCCGCGCAGGATGATGACCACCAGCCTGGGATCACGGCCGTCGGCGGCGCGCGCGAACTTCGGCAAATAGGCCCAGGCCGCAAAGGAAGCGCCGCCGAGCAGCAACGCGCGGCGCGAGGTCACCGAAGACCTCAAGCTTTCGCAGCAATCCATTGCCGTTTCCATTGGCGTGGTATCCATGCCCGTCATCTCCTCTGGAATTCCGGCGACATCAGCAACAGCGCCAGCGCCTGCTGTCGCGACTCCGCGCGCTCGATGGTTCGCCGCGTCTCGACGGAGGCTGCGTCCGCGGCGACGAGTTCCAGCAGATCGCGGGGATCGAGGCCTTCGGCGAGGCGCGAGGCAATCTGGGCGGAGATATCGAGCCGCAGCTTCATGCCTTCCGGCGCCGCCCAGGCGGCATTGGTGTCGGCAAAACCGTTTGGTCCGGCGGGCGACCACAACGGCTGACCCAGCGCGTTGAGGCCGTTGAGGTAGCGGCCGGGATCTCCCGGAATTTGCGCCAGCAGCCGCCCGGTGGCGACCAGGAATTCGTATGGCGAACGCATCTTGGTCAGCGGCGCCTTCCAGGCTTCGTCGGAATCCAGAAGCGCGGTCGCCAACGCATTCAGATCGCCGTCGGATTTCCTGAACGTATCCGCAAGCCGCGCCACCAGCGCCGCTGGCGGGTCGTCGGCGACGAAATGGCGCGCGAATTTTCTGGCGATGAATTTTGCGGTCGAGGGATGCCGCGCGATATCCGCCAGCACCGCCTCGCCCTGCGCCACGCCATCGGCTTCGTAGATCTTGCCCATCACGCGCTGCGCGCCGGGCTGGTGCGCATTGGCGTTGAACACGAAGGTGCCGGGCGAACCGAGCTGGCCCTGGCGCCCCGCATAGGTCCAACCGGTGATGATCCGCGCCAGCGACGTCACGTCGTCCTGCGAATAGCCGCCGCCGACGCCTAGCGTATGCAACTCCATGATCTCGCGCGCGAGATTTTCATTGAGGCCGCGGTTGCGATTCTGCCCGGCGCGGGAGTCCGGACCGAGCGACTGCTGGTTGTCGAGAAAGAACAGCATCGCCGGATGCTGCTCGACCGCCTTCAGCATGTCGGCGAAGCGGCCGAGCACATGCGGCCGGATCGCCTCGCGCTCGAACGAGCCCGCCCACATCCGCGCCAGCCCGCCCTTGCCGGCGGAGATACAGAAATGATTGGACCAGAACACCACCAGCCGCTCGACGAAACCGCAATCGGCGATGATGCCGCGCTGAAGCCGCGCCAGCGCCTCGGCGCGAAACGTCTTCTGGATGATGTTGGGTGGTTGCGGCGGCGGCTTTGGCACGTTGGGCTGCATCGTTTCGGCCGGCACCATCGTCGCACCGGCGTTGTCAGCGGTCCTGTTGTCAGCGGTCTTGGCCGGCGGCTCCTTCGCGGTGATGTCCATCGCGATGCTGTTGAGCGACAGGTTTCGCCGCTGAGCTTTCGCATCCGGCGACGGCTGCGGCGCGGGCGCTTCGGTACCCGCGCCTGGCGCGACCTTGGCGGCGGCGTCACGCGCCTGCTGGATTTCAAACTGATAGTCGAACACCGCCTTGCCGAGCGCCGCCGTCGACTGCAACCCCGGCACCTCGAGCAGCGCGCCGTTGGGGCGGAGCAGTTCAGCCTTTACAAAACCGCGTGGATCGGATGCCGCGTTGACGAAATCGCCGGATGCGCCGCCGCGCGCGCCCAATCCGAAGCGATTGAGCGCAACGAGGGCTGCTTGCGAATCGCGGGCCATTCGATTTCCCTTGAGCGTTCCCGGGCGTATAGTGTCGGCGAGTATACCGCCGTTCGACATGAACCCGAGATTAATTCCGCCTGTGAATACGGCCGCATTCATGACAAATCGGACAGAAAGCCAGCCTTCGCGCCTTCTTGTGTGCGCCGCTTGCGGAACCGAATTCGGCTGCAACCTGTCGGGGCCGTGCTGGTGCATGGATGAAGCCTATCGACTGCCGATGCCTTCGGACGGCGGCGACTGTCTGTGTCCGGATTGCCTGCGCCAGGCGGCGGCGCGTACCGCAGACGCGGCGCCGACGTGACCGGCCCGTGGAACGTCAGCGCCGTGCTGCTCGACATGGACGGTACGCTGCTCGACACCGAGCGGGTCTATTTCGACAGCCTTGTCGCGGCGCTGAACGCGCATGGCTACACCGACGATGTCGTCACGCTGTGCCACGCCATGGTCGGACTTCCCGGACCGGAATGCGAGGCGATGCTGCACGCGCGTTACGGTGAAGAATTTCCGCTGGCCGCGATCAACAAGGCCTTCATCGCAAGGCGCGACGAAATATTCGCGGCCGGACTGCCCGTGAAAAACGGTACCGTCGAATTGCTCGATGCCTTGCGGGCGGCCGAATATCCGATGGCGATCGTTACCTCCTCGTCACGGCGCACGGCGGACGCGCATTTGCGACTGGCCGGCATCCACGATCGTTTCGATGCGATCCTGACCCGCGACGACGTCGCCCAGGGCAAGCCGAGCCCGGATCTCTATCTGCTGGCGGCGTCGCGGTTCGGCGTGGCGCCAGCATCTTGCGTCGCCGTCGAGGACTCCAATCACGGCGTGACGGCGGCGTTGGCCGCGGGCGCGATCACCATCATGGTGCCCGACATGGTACCGCCGACGGACGCTTCGCGCGCGAAATGCGCCGCCGTGGTGCCCGACCTCGGCGCCGTGCTCGATATGCTGCGAACGCGCTGCCGGTTCTGACGCCGCACGGGCCGCTGCATGCTTTGATCTGGAGCAACGCGTCGCCGCCCGAGATGACGTTTCATGGACCGCTATGTCCCCGGTACGCCACACACGGAGGTCCCCATGTTCGTGGTCCGCCTGAAACGGCCCAATGAAGATTTCGATTTCAAGACCTTCGGCTCCGCCAAAGCCGCTCTCGCGCGATTCCGGACCGCGCAAAGAATGATGATAGACGGCGTATTAGAGCAATGCGCGCTGTTCGACGCTGCCGGCGCCGATAGCGAGCGGGCGGTCGAGATGGTCAACCAAGGCAAGGCCACGCTGATCGAATCCAACCTGGATTCCGACGCACCGCAGCCTGCCCCGGCGCGCGCCACATGATCGCCGCCGGTTCTCGATCACGGAGGTTACCGCGATGAATGCATTGACCAAGCTGGCGCTCGGCGCCATGGGGCGACTTTATCCGAGGCCCGCGCAAGGCAATGCCGCACCGCAGATTGCACTCCCCGCCCCCGACAAATCGGGCGGGCTGCCGCTGATGCAGGCGATCGCGAGGCGCCGCTCTGACCGTGAGTTTGCGCGTCAGGAACTGCCGCTGCCGATGCTCTCCGGCCTGCTATGGGCCGGTGCCGGCGTCAATCGTGCCGACGGTGGACGCACCATGCCTTCGGCGATCAATGCCCAGGAAATCGACGTCTACGTGGCACTGCCGTCGGGCGCCTATCTCTACGATCCCGCCGCCCACAGCCTGAAGCTGATCGCCGGCAGCGACATCCGGCGCGTCACCGGCTATCAGGATTTCGTCGACGAGGCGGCGCTCGATCTCGTCTTCGTCGCCGACCACGGCCGGATGAAACTGATACCGGCCGGCCAGCGCGAGAGGTTTGCCTTCACCGCCGCCGGTGCCATCTCGCAGAACATCTACCTGTTCGCCGCCAGCAATGGATTGGCGACCGTCATCCGCGCCTGGATCGATCGCGACGCCATCGCCAAGACGCTCGGACTGGACCACGACCAGCAGGTGCTGCTGTCACAGACGGTGGGCTTTCCGAAGACCTGAGGCCGAAAACATCCGAGTCGGAAATTTGCCGGCGGGATGCGCCTCGCCTTAGTTCGTCGGTCCGGCGCGGCATCCGGTCCAACTTTAGGTGAAAAATTTGCAATCCGTTCAGGATCGCACCGGCCCATGAACGGGTGGAAACCGGAAGAAGTCCGTCTATTAACCGGTTGCATGTAGTTTGCAGACGCATCTTTGGATGAGTCAGGCCGATGAACCGTATCTACATCTATGTGGCCCTGGCCTTCGTGGCTTCGTTCGCCGGTGTATCGTGGGCCGCGCGCGGCTTCCCGGTCAGCCTCGGCTCGGAGAACGTGGTGTTGACGACCCCCGATCGGGGCGCGAAGAATGCAGGCCATGGCGCGCCTGGCGACAGGGGCCCCTCGCTTGACACCATCAAGCTCGAAGCGCTGCAAGCCGCAACCGGCTTTGCGCTGTCGCCATGCGACAGCACCATGAAGCAAAA
>JAIEPP010000504.1 GCA_019748335.1 Xanthobacteraceae bacterium | reverse complement strand
CACCATCGGTTTGATCTCTAGCCTGATTTTGATTTGAGCATCGCCGTTGTCAATGGCACAAGCATGATGCCGCGGCCATCGAGGGTCTTGATCCAGGCGGCAATCCGCTCGATCGAAATCGGCAGGGCCGAGGCCACGCCGACCGCCAGCCCGCGTTCCTTGGCGAGCGTCTCGAGCTTGATCAGTGTCCGGTCGATCTCCGCCGAGGTCGGGACCGCGTCGATGGCGAAATCCGCCTTGACGAACGGCATCGCCTGGCCCGCCGCCAGGGAGGACGCGACACTGCGCGGGGTCGCGCCGTCGTCGAGATAGCCGAGGCCGCGCTTGGCCGCCTCGCGGATGATCGGTTGCATCACCGCATCGGTCGCCACGAAGCGCGCGCCCATGAAGTTGGCAATGCCCGCATAGCCCTGGAACCGGCTCAGGTGCCAGTACAGGCGGTCGATATTCTGGTCCGGCGGCAGGCTGGTCAGCAGGGTCTGCGGGCCGGGATCGTTGTCCGGATAGTCGAACGGCTCCATCGGGATCTGCAGCAGGATCTCGTGGCGCTGGGCGCGGGCCCGCTCGGTGAGTTTGCCGGGGTCGGCGCCGTAGGGCGTGAATGCCAGCGTCACCGCCGGCGGCAGCTTCATGATGGCGTCGGCCGTCTTGGCGGCACCGACGCCGAGGCCGCCGATGACGATGGCGACGACAGGCATTTTGGCCGCCTTGGCGCGGTCGGCTTCGGCGGCATAGACCGTGAAGGGTTTCAGGCCATCGGCAACGACGGGGATCATGCCGTAGCGTGTCTTCTCCAGCAGGCGGGGATCGATCCCGGCCATCGCGGCGGCAGGTGCCGCTTCGGTGCTGGTCTTGTCGGCGCCATCGCCGCCGATCACGACATCCTGGCGCTTGCCGCTGGAGCCGTCGATGATGGTGACGGTCTTGTTCTCGCCGCTTGGAGCCTCTTTGTGCGCGGCCTTCGCGGCCGGCTCGGCATGGCTGGGGGCCTCCGCGGCCGGCTTGTCGTCCGGAGCCTGCTTGCGCAAGGCGATATGGGCGACCGGCTCGCCGCCCAGCGGATTGTCGGTAAAAAGGGCAATGCTGAGGAAGGCGACCAGGAACAGGCCAAGCAGCACGGCCAGCGCCTGCACCGCCGAGAACGGCAGCCGAAACCGGCGCTTCTGGCGCTCCGTTTTCTTGCCCAGCGGCGTGCTCAGTTCGTCGGCCGTCTCCGTCATGAACCTCCCCGAATCAATCGGATCGACGATACCACGATGGGCCGGTCTAGAGCGTTTTCGAGCGAAGTGGACACCGGTTCGCGTGAAGAAAACGCGTCAAAACAATAAACTAGAGCCCGGTTCTGATTCAATCAGAACCGAAAAGGCTCTAGAGCGCCTGCGGGCGCCGCAAATGCCGCGGGGCAGGATCCGCCGCGAAGGCTGGACCCAACCAGCAAAAAGGGCGGCCCGTGGGCCGCCCTTTTCCGGAAAGTCTCCTTTGATTCGATCAGTTCGCGGCCTTGTTGGCCGGCTTGTCGACTGCGGCCTTGTCGCCGGGTGCGGGCGCTGGCGTGGTGGCCGCAGTGGATTTGATGCCATGCAGCAGGTCAGCTGCCGTCTTCAGCGCCTTGTCGTCCTTGGCGTCCGGCGGCACGTAGGATTGCGAGCCGGTCTTCTCGTCGCCGTCATTCTTCAGATGGCCGCGCAGCGAGGCCTCGCCCTTGGTGTCGGTACGGGACTTCAACTCGTCCGGCACGTCCTGCAGCACCTCGATGTCAGGCACGATACCCTTGGCCTGGATCGAGCGGCCCGACGGCGTGAAGTAGCGGGCGGTGGTCAGACGCAGCGCGCCGTTGCCGCTGCCGAGCGGAATGATGGTCTGCACCGATCCCTTGCCGAATGAGCGCGTGCCGACCAGCGTCGCGCGCTTGTGGTCCTGCAACGCGCCGGCGACGATTTCCGAAGCCGAAGCCGAACCGCCATTGATCAGCACGATCACCGGTTTGCCCTTGGTCAGGTCGCCCGCATGGGCGGCGCGGCGCTGGGTTTCCTCGGCATTGCGGCCGCGGGTCGAAACGATCTCGCCCTTTTCCAGGAAGGTGTCGGAAACGGTCACCGCTTCCTCCAGCAAGCCGCCGGGATTGTTGCGCAGGTCGATGATGTAGCCTTTCAGCTTGTCGCCGATCTGGTTCGACAGATTGCCGATCTCGCGCTTCAGGCCTTCGGTGGTCTGCTCGTTGAAGGTGGTGACGCGGATATAGGCGATGTCGTCGCTTTCGACGCGCGCGCGCACCGAACGAACGCGGATATTGTCGCGGACCAGCGTGACGTCGAGCGGATTGTCCTGGCCCTTGCGGATGATCTTGAGGCGGATCTTGGTGTTGACCGGACCGCGCATCTTCTCGACCGCCTGGTTGAGGGTCAGACCCTGCACGGCTTCGTCGTCGAGATTGGTGATGATGTCGTTGGCCATGATTCCGGCCTTGGAGGCCGGCGTATCGTCGATCGGCGAGACCACCTTGATCAGGCCGTCTTCCATCGTGACCTCGATGCCGAGCCCGCCGAATTCACCGCGGGTCTGCACCTGCATGTCGCGGAAACTCTTGGCGTCCATGTAGCTGGAATGCGGATCGAGGCCGGTCAGCATGCCCGAGATCGCGGACTCGACCAGCTTGCCGTCGTCCGGCTTCTCGACATAGTCGCTGCGCACGCGCTCGAAGACGTCGCCGAACAGATTGAGCTGGCGATAGGTGTCCGAGGTGGCGGCACGCGCGCTCGATCCCATCAGGACAGCGCGAGGCTGGGTGATGAAGAGCGTCAAAGCCGCACCGGCGGCGGCGCTGAGGAGAACTACAGAAGTCTTGCGCATCATCCGCGAACCTTTTCGCCTTCATTTGCGGCCCACCATGGGCCTGGATCGATTGGAGTGCCGTCCTTACGGAACTCGACATAGAGCACGGGCTGGCTCGCAGTTGCTGCGAGAATGGATGCGACCTGGGATGTCGACCCCATGGTCGCGACCGGCTCCCCCGTAAGTACAAACTGGCCGATGTTTACCGAAATGCGCTCCATCCCGGCGATCAGGACATGATACCCGCCACCGGCATTGAGGATCAAGAGTTGTCCGTAGCTGCGGAAGGGTCCGGCGTAAACAACCCAACCGTCACACGGGGTTGTGACCTGGGCCCCGGCCCGGGTTGCCAAAGAAATGCCTTTTTCGACGCCACCGACGCCATCGGAACCGCCAAAATCGCGAATCCTGGGCCCATTGACCGGAAATGCCAGCAGGCCCTTGGCCGAGGCAAAGGCGATCGCCGGGCTGAGTCGGGCCGGGTCCTTCAGCGCCCCCAGATTGGGCTTGCCGTTGGGGGCGCCGGGGGCGCCCTTCAGATCGGCAAGAACGGCCGCTTTGGCCGCGCTCTTCACATCCTGCTCCATTTTGGTGATCAGGCCCTGCAGGCTGTCGACCTGCCTGGACAGCGTGATGGCGCGCGCGCCCTCCGCCTCCATGTCCTTTTCGATCGCGCTCTGCTTGCGCTGGCGTTCGTCGACCAATGCCGCCAACCGGATCTGATCGTCTTTCGACTTGTCGCGGTCCCGCGCCAGTCCATCGCGCTCGGTCGCGATTTTCTTGCGGAGCGCAACCAGTTCGCCGAGATCGCCGGCGAGTTTTTCCGCGCGGCCACGCAGCTCGGGCACGACGGATCCGAGCAGCATCGCGGTGCGCAGCGATTGCAGCGCATCCTCGGGGCGGATCAGCAGCGCCGGCGGCGTGCGCCGGCCGGCGCGCTGCAGGGCTGCCAGCACCTCGACGATTTCGGAACGGCGTGAATCGAGCGAGGCCCGGATCTGCTGCTCGCGGGCATCAAGCGGACGCAGCCGCGCCTCGGCATCGACGATGCGGGTCTCGACATTGCGTACCCCGGCTGCGATCTCGATCAGCTGCTGGTTGAGCTTGGCGCGGTCCTGTCCGATCGCCGCGATATCGGCTTTCAGCTTCTGCTGCAGCTCGGCGGCTTTTCGCTGCTGCTCACGGGTGGCTTCGAGTTCCTGCTCGCGCTGCCGGATGATGTCGGGGGAGGGGGCGGTGGTCGCCTGCTGGGCGGGCGCTGCCACCTGCGCGGCGGCCGGCGCAAGCGAGAGGCCCGCCAGGCCCAAAAGGCCCATCGATAACAGCGACACGGAGCGCTGCGCCGGCCACTTGCGGCTGGCGCTGTCCCGATCCGAGTGAGTGTCCGGCGTCAACGGCATACGGCCTGATCAGCGCTTTCTGTATTCACGCCACCGTGCCTACGCACGGTGATAGGGATGGCCGGCCAGAATGGTCGCGGCCCGGTAAATCTGTTCCAGAAGCATGACGCGAACCATTTGATGCGGCCAGGTCGCCGAGCCGAACGCAAAGCGTAGCTTGGCCTTGCGCTGCAAATCGGGCGAAAGTCCGTCCGCACCGCCGATTGTGAAAATAGTATTCGCTACTCCCTCGTCGCGCCAGCCGCCGAGTTGCCGGGCGAAAGTCGCGCTATCGATGCTCTTGCCGCGCTCGTCGAGCGCCACCAGAGCGGACTTTTCGGGGATTGCCGCTGAAATCGCGGCCGCTTCCTCGGCGATCCGCGTCGCGGCATCGCGGGCGCGGCTTTCCGGAATTTCATGAATTTCGAGGCCGCGAAAGCCGAGCTTGCGGCCGATATCGTCGAAGCGTTCGCGATAGCGCTCGGCCAGTTCCCGCTCCGGGCCCTGTTTCAGCCGGCCGATTGAAACCACGACAAGCCGCATTAGAGAGTCTTGCGCATCAGGGAATGTTCCGGCAAGCGCGCGTAATGACGCGCGCGCAAGCAAACTACATGCGCTTCAACCGATTCGCATCGGCCTCAAGAGCTCAGATCGCCGTCGCCACCGTCGGCCCTTGCGTCCACATTCTTTCCAGATTGTAGAACTCGCGCACCTCGGGTCTGAACACGTGCACGATCACATCGCCGGAATCGATCAGCACCCAGTCGCAGTTGGGCATGCCCTCGACATGGATGCTCTTGATGCCGTTTTCCTTCAGCGCCTTGGTCACGTTCTCCGCGATCGCGCCGACGTGCCGGTTGACCCGTCCCGTCGTGACGATCATGTAATCGGAAAATGCTGATTTGCCGCGAAGGTCGATGGTGACCGTTTCTTCCGCCTTCATATCGTCGAGGCGGGAGAGGATCATATTCAGCGTCTTGTCGGCGTCGGGTTGCGCCTTCAAGGCCGCAGCTTTGGTCGATGTTTTACGCGTGGTTTTCGAAGCAGGCTCAGCTTTGGAAACCTTGGCTTTAGGAACCTTGGCTTTGGCAACCTTGGCTTTGGAAACCTTGGGTAAAACAGACTTGGACAATACAGATGTGGCCAGGGACCATTCCTTTCACTGTATCGCGAACGTCGAATCCTGACGTCCACGGGCTATATTAGGCATGTGGGGTTAACGGTTTCAATATTCCAGTGACCCCCCACCTGCCGGTTGCGACCGGACTGTCACTTCTTTGCCTTCCAGCTGCCGTCCGGGTTCCGCAAGACCGTGGAAGACAGGCTCGATTTCATGCCGGTGAGGAAAACCCAGGCGGGGGCGTGCTGATCCGCTAGCCGGGCCGCCTGATTCTCAGGCAGTCGATACCGCGCCAGCGCCTGTGCGGCGGGTGCGGCGAGCGCCCGAAAACTCTGTGGCGGACGGTCGATCACTGCGATCGGCACCTCGGAAGCGATGCGCCGCCAATTCTGCCAGCGATGAAATTGCGCAAGATTGTCAGCGCCCATGATCCAGACGAAGCGCAGGCCGGAAGCGCGGCGGCGCAGGTAAGAGATGGTATCGACAGTGTATCGGACCCCGATGACAGCTTCGAGACAGCTGATATCGATGCGCGGATCGTCGGCCATTTCGCGTGCGGCATGCATCCGCGCGTCGAGATCGTTTAGCGCATCCTTTGATTTGAGCGGATTGCCGGGGGTCACCAGCCACCACACCCGGTCGAGTTTCAGCCGCTTGATCGCGAACAGGCTGATGGCGCGGTGCGCCTCATGCGGCGGATTGAACGAACCACCCAGCAGGCCGATCCGCATGCCGTTGCTGTAGAGCGGGATGGCCTGCGAGACCGATTGCGACGCGACCGAAGCTGGCTTCAACGCGGCCACCGCGCGGACTTGCCTGACAACGCGGTTGTATTCACGGCCGCGTCTGCCCGGTGCCGTGGACGCGATATTTGAAGCTGGTCAGTTGCTCGGCGCCAACAGGGCCGCGGGCGTGGAACTTGCCGGTGGCAATGCCGATCTCGGCGCCGAAGCCGAACTCGCCACCGTCGGCAAATTGAGTCGAGGCGTTGTGCAGCACGATCGCGGAATCGACCTCGTTGAGGAATTTCTGCGCGGCGGCGGCGTCTTCGGTCACGATCGCATCGGTATGATGCGAGCCGTGATCGTGAATATGCGCGATCGCCTCGTCGAGGCCGTCGACGACGCGCGCCGCGATGATGGCGTCCTCGTATTCGGTGTCCCAGTCCTCGTCGGACGCGGGCTTTACCCTTGCATCAGCACGCTGCACGGCGTCGTCGCCGCGCACTTCGCAGCCGGCATCGATCAGCATTGCGACCAGCGGCTTCAGGCTGGTCGCCGCAGCGGCGCGATCGACCAGCAAAGTTTCGGCCGCGCCGCAGACGCCGGGGCGGCGC
>JAIEPP010000183.1 GCA_019748335.1 Xanthobacteraceae bacterium | reverse complement strand
ATCTTGATCTTGTCGAACGGGAAACGCTGCAGATAGCTCAGCGAGGAATAGCCGGTGCCGAAATCGTCCAGCGCGATCCGCACGCCCAAACCGCGCAAATGATGCAGCATGGCAAGTGCCGCGTCGTCATCGCGGATCAAAACCGCTTCGGTGATTTCCAGTTCCAGCCGCTTGGCCGGAAGCCCCGATGTCGCCAGCGCCATCGCAACCTTGAGCGAAAACGCCGGGCTGCGGAACTGAACCGGTGAAACGTTGACCGCGACCTTGATATCGTCAGGCCAGGACACCGCCTCCTGACAGGCCTTGTTCAACACCCATTCGCCGAGCGCGTTGATCATTCCGGTCTCTTCGGCGACCGGGATGAATTCGACCGGCGAGATCGGGCCGCGGACCGGATGATTCCAGCGCAGCAGCGCCTCGCAGCCTGTCACACGGTTGTCCTTCAAACTGACCAGCGGTTGATAAACGATCTCGAAGCCGTCCTCCGCGATCGCCTGCCGCAGATCGAGCTCCAGCGTGCGCAGGGCGTCGACCCGGGCGCCCATTCCGGGCTCGAAGAAGCGATAGGTGCGGCGTCCTTCGGCCTTGGCTTCGTACATCGCCAGATCGGCGTTCTTGAGCAGATGGTCGAGATCGGTGCCGTCCTGCGGGGCCAGCGCAATGCCGATGCTGGCATCGGTCGTCAGCAGATGGCCGGCGCATTCATAGGGCTCGCGGATCGCCTGGTAGACCCGCGTGATCAGCTCCATGGTATCGGACGGCGTCGCTACCCTGGCCTGGATGATCGCAAATTCGTCGCCGCCGAGCCGGGCAACGACGTCATCGGCCGCGACGCAATCGCGCAGACGGGCGGCGATCGCCTTCAATAGTTCGTCGCCAACGGGATGACCGAGCGAGTCGTTGATACGCTTGAATTCGTCGATATCGATATAGAGCACCGCCAATTTCTGGCCTGACAGCATCTTCTTCAAGCCGCTGTCGAGGCGCTCGCGGAACAGCACCCGGTTCGGCAAATCGGTCAGCGCGTCGTAATGCGCCATGTGCGCGATTCGGGTGTCGATGCGCTTGCGCTCGGTGATGTCCTCTACCGTCGTCGCCCAGCCGCCGCCTTCGATCGCCTTGCCCAGGGCCTGGAGCGAACGTCCGTTGATCGTCGTCGTCACGATCGGCGACCGGGTGCCGATCGCGATGCTGCGGAGGAAATTCGCGCGATATTCCTCGACATCGCCCGAAATCGAGCCGGTAGCGATGCGGTGCGCGATCACGTCGCGAAAGGTGCAGCCGGGTCTGACCACATCGGGCGACAGGCCGAGCATGTCCATGATCGGCTGGTTGCAGATCACGACGCGTTCGGAGGCGTCGTAGAGCACCAGGCCTTGGGTCATGTTGTTGACGGCGGTATCGAGCCGCTGTCGCTCGACCGCCTCCAGTTCCTGCGACTCCCATAACCGCCGATTGAGATCCTCGATGTCGCGCCGCTGCAATTCGAGCGACGACGCGGTGTGGTTGAGGACCAGCATCAGGCTGCCGAGTTCGCCCCGCGGATAAGGCGGTGAAACCCGTGCCGCGAGGTCGCCGGCGCCGAGACGCGCGGCCATTTTCGCAATGCGCGCGATCTGGGAGCGGATGCCGAATTCCGCAAACAGGCTGACGCAGGCGAACAGCAGGATCGAGACGACACCCAGCACCGCGGCATCCTGGGCCAGGCGCCGGTTTGGCGCCGCCACCAGTTGCGCCTTGGGACGGCCGACCAGGATGTGCAGATTGACCCCACCGATATCAAGCGTGTCGGCGGCGGCCCACACCTGGGTTTCGCCGTCGGCGCCGAGCAACTCGCGCGTTTCGCCGCGATTTTCCGCCGCGAGGCGAAACAGTTCGGAGTTTGCGATCGATGTGCCGCGCCGGTCCGATCGGGTTTGCGCCGGCGACCAGTCCAACACCATGCCGTTGCGATCAGCCAGCACAACTTCCACCCCCGGCGGCAGGTTCGCGATCTGCTCCCGGATCAGCCGGTTGAGGTCGAGCGAGGCGAGCAGCACGAATTTGAGCTGATGGGCCTCGTCACGCGCGGGGTAGGCGATTTGCAGAACCGCCGAACCGGTCAGGCGGCCGAACGCCGGTTCGATCACGGCGGCGTCGATGGTCCTCAGCGCCCGCTGGAAGTAGTGGCGGTCGCGCAGATCGAGCGACCGGCCGGTGCTGAGCGAGTCGCAGAACAGGCTGCCATCCGGCGCGATGGTGAGAATGCCGGTGTATTGCGGGTTCTTCTCGCGAACCTCGGACAGGAAGCTGGAACACGCCGCTTTGTTGCCTGCGGTCAGATCGCTGGCCCGCGACAGGCCGAAATGAAGCTGGATGGTGCCCTGGATCTTGGCGTCGAAATTCGATGCGATGATGCGCGCCGTCGTGGCCATGCCATCGATCGAAGCCGCGATCTCCTTGCCGCGATCCTGGTAATACCGGCCGCCCACCAGAAGCGCCGGCAGAAAAACCGTTCCCAGCACCAGCAATAGAAGTCGAAAGCGAATACTCACGACACAACGCGCCCCGGTTTGAGCCCTAACGGGCGCGGTGCAAAGCCAAACACTTCAGAGCGCTGGCACCTTGCCGAGACCATAGCGTTGCATTGCTATGCGGCCCGTTAACTTGGGGTCCCGTAGGTTTACGGAGCGCAGCGGTAGACAGGTGCCTTGGCCATCATGCGCCGCGCGCCGGGTCTCGCCTTCGGCGCGCCCGCTGATGCGGGCGACGACGGCGTGAGAGCGTTTTTGAACGAAGTGGTGCCGGTTCGCGTGAAGAAACGCATCAAAATATAAAAGTAGAGCCCGGTTCCGATACAATCAGAACCGGGCTCTAGACGCGAAAATTCTATCGCTAATCCTGGATGCCGTAGCGATGCAGGTCGTTGCCGTGGGTGTCGAGCCAGCTCTTGGCGCGCTCGACCTGGCTGCAGACGTTGGCAACGACCTTCCAGAACCGCGGCGAGTGGTTCATTTCGACGAGATGCGCGACCTCATGGGCGGCGAGATAGTCCAGCACGTATGGCGGCGCCAGGATCAGCCGCCACGAAAACGACAGCGATCCGGCCGAGGTGCAGGAACCCCAGCGGCTGGATTGATCGCGCAGCGACACCCGCTTGACCCTGACGCCGAGTTCCTCGGCATAGCCGAGCGAGGCCTTGTTCAGATCCTTGCGGGCTTCGCGCTTGAGAAAATCATGCACGCGCCGGTCCATGTGCTCGACGCCGCCGGCGACGCAGATGATCTTCTCACCGCTGTCGCGGGTTTCCGTCCACACCGTGCCGCGCTCGCCGGCGCGATGCACCAGCCGGTGCGACACGCCGCGCAGCGGCACCAGGGTGCCGGCCTGAAACGGTGCGGCTTTCGGCAAACGGCCGAGACGGGCGGCGATCCAGCCACCGTGAAGCTGCGCAAAATCCTTGGCTTCCACGAGCGTCCCGCGCGGTGGCATGGTCAGGATCGCTTCGCGATCGGTCGGATGAATGCGCAGTGTGTAACGGCGCGCACGGCGATGCCGTCTCAGCCGGATCGCAAAGAATTGCGAGCCATGCTTGACCAAAAGTTTCGCGGGTTCGGCTGGCCGCCGATAGAGGAGGGCACGAGTAGCCATGTCTGACAGTCCGGGGGGCAAGAGATCGCCCGGATTCTGCCATATCCGCCGCCAGTGAAATCGCTCGGCGCAAAAACAAATCATTTGCCCAATATACAGGGGTTGGGGGGTAATCCGCCCCTACCGGCAGGGGCTGGTATGGAAATTTTTGGGTGGAACCAGCACCACCGGATACCCTCAAGAAATGAGGATAAACTCATTCTTTGATTCGGCGGCGAATCTGGATTCTTTTAAACAATTCAGGGACTTGATTGCTGAGAGGATTCGACACTCGGAGCCTCCAAGTTCTGATTTGAATCAGAATCGAGCGCCGTATTTTGGTTGAACTCATCTCCTGAGTAGGAATTTGCGTTCGCTTCGTTCGCGAACGCCATGTTTTTTGTTCGGACGCGTTTTCTTGACGCGAACCGGCGTCCACTTCGCTCGAAAACGCTATCGTTTTCGTTGGAACGCGCCCTTCTTGACGCGAGCCACATCGATTTCCCGTGAAAACGCGACCGAACTGCCGCTATTCAGCGGCAGCAGCGACCAGTTTCGGCCTGGTATCGGCCGCCGACAGCATGAAATCGGAAATGCGCGGCACGATTTCCGAACGGAACCGCGAACCGTTGAACACGCCGTAATGCCCGACGCCCTTCTGCACGTAATGCACGCGGCGATGATCGGGAATTGCAGTGCAGATCGTGTGCGTCGCTTCGGTTTGTCCGAGTCCCGAGATGTCGTCGTTCTCGCCTTCGACCGTCATCAGCGCCACGCGGCGGATCTTTGACGGATCGACCGGCTTACCACGGTGCATCATCTCGCCCTTCGGCAGGGCGTGCTTGACGAACACGGTATCGACGGTCTGCAGGTAATATTCCGCGGTCAGATCCATCACCGCGAGATATTCGTCGTAGAATTCGCGGTGCTTGTCGACCAGATCGCCGTCGCCCTTCACCAGGTTGCTGAACAGCGCCTTGTGAGCATCGGTATGACGGTCGAAATTCATGCTGATGAAGCCGGAAAGCTGCAGGAATCCCGGATAGACGTCGCGCATCACGCCGGGATGCGGGAACGGCACCTTGGTGATGACGTGATTGCGGAACCAGTCGATGCCGCGCTCGGCGGCGAGATTGTTGACCGCGGTCGGGTTGCAGCGGGTATCGATCGGTCCGCCCATCAGCGTCATCGACAGCGGCACGAACGGATCGTTGGCGGCTTCCATGACCGAGACCGCGGCAACCACCGGTACCGACGGCTGGCACACCGCGACGACGTGCATGTTGCCGCCGAGCACCTGAAGCATCTCGATGACGTAGTCGACATAATCGTCGAGGTCGAAGCGGCCCTCGGTGACCGGCACCATGCGCGCGTCGGACCAGTCGGTGATGTAGACTTCATGCGTCGGCAGGAAGGCTTCGACCGTGCCGCGCAGCAGCGTCGCGTAATGGCCGGACATCGGCGCCACGATCAGCACCCGCGGCTGCGGCGAACGCAGCGGCCGGGTCAGCTTGCGATCGAAGTGCAGCAGACGGCAGAACGGCTTTTCCCAGATCGAACGGACTTCGATCGGCGTCCGCACGCCGTTGACTTCGGTGGTGTCGAGACCCCATTCGGGCTTGCCGTAGCGGCGCGTGGTGCGCTCGAACAATTCGCAGCCAGCGGCAACCGATTTGCCGAACTCGGTGTGCGACCACGGATTGAGCGGATTCTGAAACAGGATCTTGGTGGCGTCGGACACGGCACGTGCCGGGTTGAGCGACGCGTGGCCCATTTCGTACATCCAGTACATAGGCGTCGTCAGCGCCGGACTGCCTTCGGCCACCAGTGGCGGTGCTCCGCCAAACTCACCAATCGGCATTGTTCTAATCCTTGTTTTGCGCCGCAGCATACTGCCGAATGCGTAATTAAGCGTCAATGCACAGATCGATATATCTACGCGTTAAAGCGCTCAAAACCCCGGGAATTCACGGGAAATCGGACTTATTCGCCTCCGCCCAGCAGCGAGCCGTGGCGTTTGGCGCTGCGCAAAAGGGCAAGAAAGATCGCAAATGAGGCAACGAACAATATGGCGTTAATGGCCAATGAGACGACCATCAGGTCGGCCCGAAACACGTGATCGATCAGCAGCGCCCGCATGCCCTCGAACACATAGGTCGGCGGCAAGCACCAGGCGACATATTGCAGCCAGACCGGCAGCACCGCGACCGGATAATAGATGCAGGCGAGCGGCAGCATCCCGAACATCAGCGTCCACACGATGCTCTCGGCGCCGAGGCCGTTGCGCAGCACGAGGCCCGACACGAAAATCCCGACCGACCAGCTGGTGAAGATCAGATTGCAGAAGAAGGCGATCAGCGGCAGCCCGATGGCGAAGAAATTGAACCCGAAGAAGAACCACGCCAGCAGCGTCATCGGGATCACGCCGATCGCGAGCCGGATCACGCTCATGATCATCAGCGAGATCAGAAACTCGATCGGCTTCAGCGGGCTCATCATCAGGTTGCCGAGGTTGCGCGCCCACATTTCCTCGAGAAACGAGATCGAAAAGCCGAGCTGGCCGCGAAACAGGATGTCCCACAGGATCACCGCGCCGATCAGCGAGCCGCCGGCGCGCGCGAAGAACCCTGAGGTCTGCGAGATATAGCTCTGCAGGAAGCCCCAAGTGATGACCTGCAACACCGGCCAGTACATCAGCTCCAGCAGCCGCGGCCAGGACGACATCAGCAGATACCAATAGCGCAGCACCATCGCATGGATGCGCTGCGGCGAAATTCCGCGATGCGCGGCGATCCCGCTCATGGCGCTCCCTCCGCCACCCGCCCGCGGGCGACGTCGAGGAACACTTCCTCCAGCGTGGTCCGGTTGTAGCGCGCCATGATCTGGTCCGGACTGTCGTCATCCTCGATGCGGCCGCGCTTCATGATGATGACGCGGTCGCACAGCCGCTCCACCTCCAGCATGTTGTGGGACGCCAGCAGGATGGTGGCGTCATGGGTCTTGCGATAGTCCTGCAAATGCTGCCGCACCCAGTCGGCGGTATCGGGAT
>JAIEPP010000026.1 GCA_019748335.1 Xanthobacteraceae bacterium | reverse complement strand
ACTTTTACGAGCTCGATCTGGAGGTCGCGCAGCGCCTTTTCATATCGCTGGGACCCATTCTGCCGGCCTTGTTTCTTCGTGGTCTTCGCCATTTTGGTTCACGATGCCTCTCGCGAAAGGGAAGCGGTCACCTATTTGAATATTTCTGGACATTCACGGCAACATTTGTTCCGCACGATGATGTAGATCAAATGAAGGGTTCCGAGACCGGCTAGAAAACAAAAAAATGAGATATAGGCGAAGCTCAGAAACACGTAGTCCACAACTGTGACGGCAATCAGCGTCAATCCAAACAGACGTATGTGGAGATAGGTGGAGATCATGGTCGGGGTAATGAGCAGGAAAACGTAGATCAGATAGGTTAGCCAGCGCGGGATTAGATAATCGAGAAACATGGTGTCTTCATAAACCAGTGATTGGTGGTTAATCCTGACATTTACCCAATCTGGATGGAAAAGATGCGGGACAAAGAGGATCAGGCCGAAAACAAGCCCCGCCAAGGCAAAGCCGAGCAACGGCAATTTGCGACGACTGGCTGGAGGTTCCAGAAAATAGATGCTGAACGGTACCCAGACTGGCCAAATAAGCCAGGAAAAAAAGATAAAGCCCATGGCGGCCCACCAGATCATGGATGGGTCGGAGTTATTCACTCCCATCCAGACATGACCTTCCATGAATTGCTGAAGCCCGGCCAGAGTCGGCATTTGCGAAACGGGAAAGTACCGTTTGTTTATCTTGAATGCTTTCCAGCCTGCAATGGCGCCGCCAACCATCAGGATGCCGCCGGCAGCAAAGCTCACGGGTTCGCAGAAGCACATGCTTTACTCTCTATCCTCGGTGGGAGCAGCCATCAATGACGAAGATTACGCTCGAAGTCGGCGACCTGTTCTCGGTCCTCGGCGCTCACGGGATCGAACGGCAATTGCAGCGTGTTGCAGGTGTCGGTCGTGTGTCGGTCAACCCGGTCTCCGGCTTGACGACAGTTATGTTCGACCCGGGGAAGACCAACCTCTCTGCAATTCGGGCAGCGATTGAAGACTGCGGGTTTCATTGCTCGGGCGAGGCCCTGCCCAGGCATTTTTGCGTAAAACCCGCGATGCCGGGTTCTGGCCCGAGGGCTCCGGCCGGCCAGGCCAAGCTTGCGCCCTCCCACACCCATCAGAACCAAGCGTGGATGGCATCGCCCGCCATGAAACCGGCCGACGCCATGGCTGGCCCCAAGGCGCATGGCGGGGAAAAGAGCGATGTGATGGCACACGAAATGGGCCACGGCGCCGGCATGGACATGCAGGACATGGTTCGCGACATGCGCAACCGTTTCTGGATCGCGCTCGCCTTCAGCCTGCCGATTTTTTTCTTCTCGCCGATGGGCATGGACTTCATTCGAATCCCTCCGCCATTCGGCCTGCGGCTAGACCTTGTCCTGTTCGTTCTAGCGAGCGCCGCCATTCTCTATCCAGTCTGGCCATTCGTCTTAGCGGCCTATCGCGCACTTCGAAGCGGTGTTGCGAATATGGCGGTCCTGGTCGTTCTCAGCGTGGGCACCGGCTATCTGTTCAGTGTTGGATCCACGTTCTTTTATGGCGGTCAGCAGTTCTATGAAGCTTCGGCAATCCTGCTGGTCTTCATCCTGCTCGGACACTGGCTCGAAATGCGCGCAAGGGCAGGGGCATCTGAAGCCATTCGCGCCCTCATGGATCTGGCACCGCCCAAAGCAACAGTGCTCCGTGACGGCAAGGAATTGGAAGTGCCGACCGCCGAGATCATTTCCGGCGAAACGGTCGTGATCAGGCCGGGGAATAAGATCCCGGTTGATGGGACCGTGCTGGAGGGTGCGTCCCTGGTTGATGAATCGATGCTCACGGGCGAATCGATGCCGGTGGCCAAAAAGGTCGGCGATGGGGTGATCGGTGCGACCATCAACAAGAGCGGTGCGTTTCGGTATCGTGCAACCAAAGTCGGCGCCGACACGGCGCTCGCTCAGATCGTCAAGCTCGTCCAGGAGGCGCAGAACTCGAAGGCGCCGTCGCAGCTCCTGGCGGATCGCGCGTCGCAATGGCTCGTCCTAGCGGCGGTTGCTGTGGGTCTGCTTACCTTTGTCGTCTGGTATTGGTGGATCGGCCAGTCGCTGCTTTTCGCAATCAGCCTGACGATCACCGTCTTCGTGATTGCGTGCCCCGATGCGCTCGGGTTGGCGACCCCGATGGCGATCATGGTCGGAACCGGACTTGGTGCCATGAACGGCATCCTGTTCAAGAACGCGTCGGCGCTGGAGGACGCAACCAAGCTGAATGTCATCATCTTCGACAAGACCGGCACGCTGACGATGGGCCAACCCGAGGTGGTGGGCCTGGCAATAGCTGCCGACGCCTCTGAGGATCAGTTGCTGTCGGCGGCCGCGGCGGTGGAAGCGGGATCGGACCATCCCTTGGCCCAAGCCATCCTACGCCGGGCCGCCAACGTGAAGACGCCAAAGGCGATCGGTTTCAAGAACGTCGAAGGCAAGGGCGCGCAAGCCGAGATCGACGGCAAGACGGCACTGCTCGGCAATAAGTTGCTGATGACTGAGAACAAGATTGATCTCGGCGAACTTGGCGCAAAATCCGAGGAATTGCAGGGCGCCGGACGGACCGTCGTTCACCTCGCTGTGGGCGGTAAGCCGGTGGGTTTGATCGCCATCGCCGACGCGGTGAGACCGACCGCGGCAGAAGCGGTCAAGGCGCTACGCGCGCGCGGCGTCGAGGTCGCCATGCTGACCGGAGACAATCAGGGCACCGCAGAGCGCATCGCGAAGAGTCTCGGGATTGATCGGGTGTTCGCCAACGTGTTGCCTGGCGACAAGGCAGGCAAGGTCAAGGAACTTCAGTCGCAAGGCAAGAGGGTCGGTATGGTCGGGGACGGCGTGAACGACGCTCCGGCTCTAACCCAGGCCGATGTTGGCTTCGCAATCGGTGCCGGCACCGATGTCGCGATGGAGAGCGCCGATATCGTGCTGATGAAGAGCGACCCATTCGACGTAGTTGGAGCCATCGAACTGTCGCACGCGACGCTCCGAAAGATGCATCAAAATCTATGGTGGGCAGTCGGCTATAATGTCATTGCCTTCCCGCTTGCCGCCGGCGTGCTGTATCCCGTTTTACTTGGGCCGAGCATCGCCGCCCTTGCGATGTCGGGCAGTTCGGCATTGGTCGCTATCAATGCTTTGATGTTGAAGCGGACCAAGCTGACGGGAATCCGTCGTCAGCACTCGAGTTCGCCCCCCGGAACGTTCACCACCGTCACGGCAGCATCATAGTCGCGCGCCCCGCGTCGGCACGCTGACGAACAGATTTGGCCGTACAGCGAAGGTAGGAGCAGGGCGTAGTATTCGGGACAAGGCAGCCAACCAGCTAGTGCGGGATTTGGGGCATCATCAGATACTCGGCGGCCGCTATAGCCATCACGGCAACACGATCCAGACCCATCGTGGCGTTGATCCGAGGTTCATCGTGAGGCTCCCTGCTGATCCAATTTTGAATTAGCGCCGTCGGGTCGATTGCAGCCAATATCGACGTGAAATTAACCGCCACAGAACGCAAAGATGCAATCTCTGACGTGCGTCGATATCGTCACGCAAATCTCGGCGGTGCGCGCCGCGATCCGGCGCTTCGAGGAAGAGGTTCTCGGAGATCATGTGTCACATTGCGTTGAACACGCGATCGCAAGCGGGGACAGGGCCGACCAGCGCCGGAAGATGTCAGGGCTCATGGCTGTGATCGGAAGGGCCGATAGGTAATCCATGATGATAACTCGGCAAATTGATCTCGATCAATGTGGGGGGCAAGAAGCTCGGTATTCTTAAACAAATTTTATCGCGCCGTTTTGTGAGAAGCTGGACCTGTGAATTGCAAGGCTGCCATACGCCAACTGTTCGCGATCATAGTGATCGCCGGGCTTGCGTTGGCTCCGCTTTCCCGGCCCGTCATGGCCGGCACGGCTTCCGATGTTTCGATGTCGGCAGTCGCCGATGTTATGTCGATGACGATGGAGGAGATGGCAAGCGATATGCCGTGTTGTCCGTCGAAGGTTGCGGGATCAATCGGCTGCGACAATTGTGTGTTGATGGCAGCCTGCATGTCCACGTGCCTTGCCGGCATGGCGGCAACGGCTTTTCATCCGTTTCTTGTCGCGTCGGACAGTCTCGCTCCCCGGCAAAACGGTTTGTGGCCTGACGGCCGGGGCCTGTCACCTCCCGAGCATCCACCTCGAACACTGGTCTGAAGGGCGTCACCACGCCGTTTGCAGCCGCGCGGCCGGACCTCGCGGGATACACGCATGCCGCCTCGCGGCAGGACCACGATTATTGAGGATTTCTGCATGAAGAAGCTTCACCACGAATACCGTCTCGGAGCGACACTCGTCGGGCTTGCCCTGATCGGCTTGGCCGGTTTTGCCCGCGCTGACATCAAGGACTACGAATTCCAGCTCGTTGAACCGGCCGTCGCTGTCGGAAAGGACAAGGTCGTCGCGGTCCGGCTCGTCAACAAGACGACTGGGAAGCCGGTACCTGACGCGGTCATCTTCGCCACTCGTCTCGACATGGCGCCGGAGGGGATGCCGGAGATGGGCACCAAGATCGTGCCGGAGCCGGGCGGCGAGCCTGGCAACTATCGGTTCAAGGCAGCCTTCGGCATGGAAGGAAAATGGCTGCTCTCGCTCGGCGCCAAGGTGCAAGGCGAGACCGGTACGGTCGAAAGCAAACTTGTCATCACGGCGCGAAAATGAAACGCAGCATCCTCGCTAGTGTAGCCGTGGGCACTATGATTGCGGTGGCGGGTGCCGGATTCATCGCTGTTCGTGGCCAGTACGGCAACGCACCAGGCGTAGAGCTGGTGTCGGCCGCGATTGCGCAAACCGGCGGCGATCCGATCTATTATCAAGATCCGGACGGGCGCCCGTTCTATTCGCTGACCCCCAGGAAGACGCCGGATGGACGCGACTATCGTGCCGTGCCGGCCAGCGCGGACTTGAGCTTCGAAGAAGAACGTGCCGCTGCTCCAGCAACGACTGTAGCTTCCGACCGGAAAATCAAGTTCTACCGCAATCCGATGGGGTTGGCGGATACCTCGCCAGTCCCAAAAAGGGATGCGATGGGGATGGACTATATCCCCGTCTACGAGGGCGAGGACGCCGACGACGGGTCTGTCAAGCTGTCGCCTGGCAAGATCCAGCGCACCGGCGTCAAATCCGAGCCGGCCGCGTTGCGCGTGATCCGCACGACGATCCGGGCTCCCGGAACCATCCAGCTCGACGAGCGCCGTATCTCGGTGATCTCGATGAGGGCCGAGAGCTGGGTGCAAAGGGTGGCCAACGTCACGACCGGCACCAAGGTAGCCAAGGGCCAGCCGCTGATGGAGATCTACAGTCCGGCGATTGCCTCGGCTGCGGCCGAATACGTCGCAACCATTACTTCGAAGACGGCGGGCGTCGTCGGACCTTATGGCCGCGGCTCCCGGCAGCGGCTCATGAACCTTGATGTTCCCGATGCGGCGATCGTCGCCATGGAAAAAAGCGGCTCCGTTCCGATTTCGATCGAATGGACAGCGCCCCGCGATGGAATCGTACTCGAGCGCAATGCCGTGGAGGGAATGCGCGCGCAGCCAGGCGACGTGTTGTTCAAAGTGGCGGACATATCAGTCGTATGGTCGATAGTCGACGTCGCGGAGCGAGATCTCGGCGCGCTGGCAGTCGACCAACCAGTCATCGTGAAGGCGCGGAGCTTCCCGGGTCGCACGTTCATGGGGAAGATCAGAGTGGTCTATCCGCAAGTGAACCGCGACACTCGAACAGCGCGTGTGCGAATCGAATTGGAAAATGCAGACCTTGCGCTGCTTCCGGACATGTACGTCGACGCCGAGATCGATACCGGCAGCGCGCTGCCGGTGCTCGCCGTTCCGGACAGCGCCGTCCTCGACACCGGCAGCCGGCAGGCGGTGTTCGTCGATAGGGGCCAAGGACGTTTCGAACCGCGCGACGTGAAACTCGGCCATCGTGGTGGCGGCTATGTCGAAATCCGCGACGGTGTTACCGAAGGCGAGCCAATCGTAGTCTCGGCCAACTTTCTGATCGACGCCGAAAGCAATCTGAAGGCGGCGCTCAAAGGCTTCTCGGACGCAGGAGTCCAGAAATGATAGCACGTCTCATCGGCTGGTCGGCACGCAACCTGCTTCTGGTGTTCTTCGGCACGGGATTCGCCGCGGCCGCGGGCATCTATGCGCTGGCCCATCTGCCGCTCGACGCCATCCCGGACCTCTCCGACACCCAAGTGATCGTCTATACCGAATATCCGGGTCAGGCGCCGCAGGTGATCGAGGATCAGGTCACCTATCCGCTGACAACGGCCATGCTCACCGTGCCACGATCAAAAGTGGTGCGGGGATTTTCCTTCTTCGGCGTTTCGTTCGTCTACGTCATTTTTGAGGACGGTACCGACATCTACTGGGCCCGCTCGCGCGTGTTGGAATTCCTGAACGCCGCGACGTCCCGATTGCCGGCCGGCGTGAGTCCGACGATTGGTCCTGACGCAACAGGTGTCGGATGGGTCTACCAGTACGCCGTGGTGTCCAAGGAACTGAATCTTTCGGATACACGGACCATCCAAG
>JAIEPP010000651.1 GCA_019748335.1 Xanthobacteraceae bacterium | reverse complement strand
CAATAATGCGCAGAAGAAGATCGCCGCCGTCATCGCCGACTTCCAGAAGAACGAGGACGGCATCAGAGTGGCCGCCGAGATCACCGCCCTGCGGCTCGCCGGCATCGCCTTCGATTCCAAAACCCTGCGCGTGATCGCGGAAGCAGAGGGCACCATCAACGTCAATGTCAGCATGCTGCCGGGGCTGTAGCTATTTCTTCGTCGCCGCGCTTCTGTCTTCTCCCTCGCCCCGCTCTTGCGGGGTCGAGACGAACAAAGCTCGCTCTTAGAGGGGTGGGGTGAGGGGCTGTCTCAGCAAATTCTAACGTGCGAGTGCGCGGATAGTCCCCCTCACCCGAAGCCTTCGGCTTCGACCTCCCCCGCAAGCGGGGCGAGGTAAGAGGATGCGCTCGCACTTTAGCTACTCACGATATCGCTGACTGCGATGCAACCAGCGACCGGATCAAATCCGCATCTTCGCGCGTCGCTGGATTATAGACGACCATGCTGAGATCCAGCCGGCCGTCGACGGCAAACGCTGAATGTTCCAGCGCGATTGGGCCGAGCACCGGATGACGAAGGCGCTTCACCCCTTCACCGTGAACGTTGACGTCATTGTCGCGCCAGAGTGCCGCGAATTCGGGACTGAGCTTGCAGAGTTCGTCGACGAGTTCGGCGACTTCGGAAACGGCGCCGGCGCGCGCGGCGTCCGCGCGGAACGATCCGACCACGAAACGGGCGACAGTCTCCCAATCATATTGTGCGTCCCGGACACGCGGACTGCCGAAGATGAGGCGGAGGATATTGCGCTGGTCCGGCGGCAGCGCGCCATAGTCGGTCAACACCGCGGCGGCCGCGCGATTCCACGCGACGACGTCCCAGGTAGCCGTTCTGATCAGCGCGGGACTGACTTCGAGCGCATCGAGCAGCCGTTGCAAGCGCGGCGTGACGCCTTCGGCGGCCTTGTAGCGAACTTCCGGAGGGCGCCCGAGCCCAAGCAGAAACAGATGTTCGCGCTCGACGTCGGTCAGCATCAGCGCGCCGGCGATACGATTGAGCACGTCCGCCGAGGGCGCGCCGCCGCGCCCCTGCTCCAGCCAGGTGTACCAGGTGGCGCTGATATTGGAGCGCTGCGCGACCTCTTCCCGGCGCAGCCCCGGCGTCCGCCGACGTCCAGCGGTAAAACCGAGGGCGGCCGGATCGAGGCGGATACGTCGATCCTTCAAATAGGTGCCGAGCAGATTGTTGGTCCGGCCATGGTGTTGTTGCGGCATGCCGATCCTGTTGGTAATTATACCATGATAATATCACTACTTTAACAGTATGTCAGTCTAGCCGATATGTGTCTCCGCACAACCCTGGAGACTCCTCATGCGCGTATTCCTCACCGGCGCCACCGGCTTTATCGGCTCAGCCATTGTTCCGGAACTCATCGGCGCCGGCCATCAGGTCCTCGGACTGACGCGCTCGGATGCTGGAGCCCAAATGCTTGTCGCCGCCGGCGCCGAGGCGCATCGCGGCGATCTCGAAGACCTCGCGAGCCTGCGCAGCGGCGCGGCCAACGCCGACGGCGTGATCCACTGCGCCTTCGACCACAACTTCGCGAACTTCGTCGCGAACTGCGAGAAGGACAAGCGCGCCATCGAGGCGCTCGGCGGCACCCTCAACGGATCAGACCGTCCGCTGATCATCACGTCAGGAACCGGCATGGGCAACGCCGTGCCGGGCGAACTCGCGACCGAAGACGTCTTCAATCCCGCGCGCCAGAATCCGCGCGTGGCTTCAGAGCTGGCGGGTGCAGCGATGCTGGCTGCCGGCGTCAACGTCTCGGTGGTGCGCCTTCCCCAGGTGCATGACACCGTCAAACAAGGCTTCGTCAGCTACGCCGTGGCGTTGGCGCGCGAGAAGCGGGTTTCGCCCTATGTCGGCGATGGGAAAAACCGCTGGCCGGCGGCGCACGTTTCCGATGTCGCGCGCCTCTACCGGCTGGCACTGGAGAAGCGCGCGCCTGGCGCGAGGTACAACGCGGTCGCCGAGGAAGGCATCGCGGTTCGCGACGTCGCTGAAGTCATCGGCCGGGGATTCAAGGTGCCAGTGGTTTCCCTGTCTCCGGAAGAAGCGGCCGGTCATTTCGGATGGCTCGCGCCATTTGCCGGCATGGATCTCCCGGCCTCCAGTGCGCAGACACAGGCAAGGCTCGGATGGCATCCGACCGGACCGGGACTGATCGCCGATCTCGAACGGATGCGCTACGCGTAAGCAGGCACGCGCTAGACCATCCCTTCAAGCGTCATATGCGAGCGAAGGCGGAAGCAATCCAGAGCCGCAAAGGAAGCGTGGATTGCTTCGTCCGCCTTGCTCCTCGCAATGACGTCGATGGAAGTGACGGCACGGCGCAGGCGCCGTACGTTCTCCTAGCCCTCGAACTTGAACGAGACTTTCAGCTTGGCGCGGTAGGCTTCGACCTTGCCCTTGGCATCGAGCTGCAGATCGAGCGTGACGACCTCGGCGACGCGAAGGTCGCGCAGGGATTTTCCGGCGCGCGCGACGGCCGCGGTGGCCGCCTTCTCCCAGGAGTCCTTGCTGGTACCGATCAGCTCGATCACCTTGTACACGCTCTCAGCCATGTCGTCCTCCCGTTGGGTTCAGGCAGGACGCAGGTGCTCCTGCCGCAACCAAACGTAGCACCTGAAAATACCGGCCGATAGGATGCGCTGCACCATGGTTCGGACCAGAACACACGCGGCTGAATCAAAAGGCCGGGCGGCATCGCTGCCGTCCGGCCTTTCGAAGTTCGCTGCGGTCAGAGTCCGCGGCTCAGTTGGTGGTGTAGGTGAACTCCGGCATCGCCTTCAGCTCATCCTTGGTGGCATTGAACACGGCGTGGTCCGGATACCAGGGATTGGGCTTCGACGCCGCCGCGGGAGCCGTGGTCGCAGCGCCCGTCGTCGTGGTCGAAGTCGCGGGCCGGGCCGTACCTGCGCCCGGCGCGGCGGCCGCACCGGTATAGGCCACCGGTTCACTGACGAACTTCACCTTGTCGAACGGAACTGCGACGAGATGCTCGCCGACTCCAAGGAAGCCACCGACGCCGATCACGACCGCCTTGATGTTACCGCTCTTGTCGGTGAGCAGATCGTTGATCGAGCCAACGCTCTCGTTCTTGTCGTTGTACACACTGAGGCCGGCGATCTTCGACGCGCGCCAGTTGCCCTGGAGCGAAGACGTATCGGCCGTCGCTGCGGGCGCCATACCGGCGCGGTCGGTGGTGCTCGCCGAAGGCGTTGTCTGCGCGAACGCGGCGCCGGCAAACATGGCGGAACCGGCAAGTGCTGCGATGGTATATCTGGCTAACATATGGGTTTTCTCCTCAGTTGAAAATCTATACTGGGAAAACCCGCGAACGCGGCAAGCGTTCCGCAATCTTTGAGGGAACAGTCTCTGGAACCCTGCGATCAAAAGCCGCCCCAGTAAGGCGGTGTTCCGTAATAGCGATGCAGTTCCTCTTCCTTGCTGCGATCGCCCCAGTCAAAATCCTTGTCGGCGCGAAACGACGGCGCGCTCTTCAACTCGCCATCGTCGATGTCGAGTTCGTAGGCTTCGAACCTGGTGCTATAGCTAAGACGGCCCCAGGGCAGCGGCAGCAGATTGGCGCCGATGCCGAGGAACCCGCCGAAGCTCAACACGGCGTAAGACACCTTGCCGGAAATCTTGTCGATCATCAGCCGTTCGATATGGCCGATCATGTCGCCGTTCGGCCGCCGCACCGCGGTGCCCTCGACACGATCGCTGGCGATCAGCTGATGCGGTCTGCTCATGACGTCGATGGCCATCGCGCCCTCCATTCATGAATAGACGGATTAACCTGGCATCGAGCTATCGGTTCCAAAAACGACAACCATCCTTCCCTTTCGGGAAGGATGGTTGACTGACGCGATGGTTGGTCGCGCGTCGCCGCGTCAGGTGTTGGAAGGCGTCAGCTCTGATAGTCGATCAAGAGCGCCGAGAATGACGCGCTGGTGCTCGACGTGCCGGTGCTGCCGGTCGAGCTGTAGGAGCTCGACGACGCGTTGCTCGCCGCATCCTGCAGCGATTGCAAAAATTGCTGCAACAGATCGCTGGCGGAGGTCCCGCTCGACGAACTGCTGGAATCCGACGAGGTATCGCCGGACTTCGATCCACCACCGTGATGTCCGTGGGCGCCACCGGCACCGCCAGGGGGCGGGCCACCGGGGGGCGGACCACCGGCTCCACCGGGTCCGCCAGAGGCCGAAGCGCCACCGGCCGCACCGGGACCGTTGGCGAAGGCGGCCTTGAACACGCCTTGCAATTCGGTAGCCTGATCGGCGGTCAGTTTCCCCGACGAAACCTCATTGCTGATGAGATCATCGATCTTCGACTTGATGTCGCCGGGCTTGCTACCGCTGCTCTGGTCGCTGGCGCGGCTGGACTGGATTGAGGAGTCGATGTCGGTCAGCGCCGACGACAGCGCATCCTGGTCCGACGACGAGATCGCGCCGGAGGATATCTGTGACTGCAATTCATCCTGCAGCTTTTGCAGAGGCGACTGGTAGGCTGAGGCAGAGGCCGCCGAGATCGAGGTCATGATGGCTCCAAAGATTTGTCGAAAGGTTCTTGTTGGACGCCCCGACCGTAGGGTTAATGATCTTAACGAGACCTTCCCGCCGGAACCCGTTGCTGTTGCCCTGTATTGCCGCCGTGGCTTCGGAAACATCCGGAAACAAAAATCTTCGCCCCTAGCCCCGAATCACCGACAAAAGGTCGCTATGGCCCAACCCGCGCCCAACATCCTTGTCGTCGAAGACGATCGCGAGACGCGAACGCTGATCGCAAAATACCTGCGCACCAACGCCTGCAACGTCACCACCGCGACCGACGGCCGCGAAATGGCCAAGGCGATGATCGACCATCGCGTCGATCTTCTGATCCTTGACGTCATGCTGCCCGGCGAGGACGGCCTCAGCCTGTGCCGCAGGGTGCGCGCGGAGTCGCAGACGCCGATCATCATGCTGACCGCGCGCGGCGAGGACGTCGATCGCATTTTGGGTCTCGAGATGGGCGCCGATGATTATCTCGCCAAGCCGTTCAACCCGCGCGAACTGCTGGCCCGCATCAATGCGGTATTGCGCAGGCAGGCCGCCGCCCAGACCGCCAGCGCCACCGAGGGCGCCACCGCGCTGCGCTTTGCCGGCTTCCGGATCGACTTCCGCCTGCGCGAATTGCGCGATCCCGAAGGCGCGCGCGTGGCGATGACGTCAGCCGAATTCGACCTGCTACGAACTTTTTGCGAGCGGCCCGGCCGCGTGCTGTCGCGTGACAGCCTGCTCGACCTGACCCAGGGCCGCAACGCCGGCTCGTTCGAGCGCTCGATTGACGTGCTGGTCAGCCGCATCCGCCGCAAGATCGAACCGGATCCGCAGGATGCCACCATGATCAAGACGGTGCGGTCCGGCGGCTATATGTTCACGCCGAGAGTCGAACCTATTAAGAGTTGAACCGATAGCAGCTGCCGGCAACTGAAGTTGCCTGTCATGAAGTGCGTGTCATGAAGTTTTTCGGTTTCCTGAACCTGCGCGGCATCAGCGGCCAGATCGCAGCATTGGTCGTTGCCTCGATCGTGACGCTGCATCTAATCGTCACCGCGAGTTTCCTGATCCACCGGCCGGATCAGCCGGATCTCGCGTTCGACCGCGGCCATGCGCAACTCGCCGCGGCGGCGCAGTTGCTCGGCGCCGCTTCCCCGCCGGAACGGCCGCGGCTATCGGCCGACATCGCGCGCGCGTTTCCGCTGCTCGGCATCGAAAGCCTGGCGCCGGGGCCGGCGCCGCGGGCCGACGAACCCGATGGCGTCAACCTGCATGGCCTGCACCGCCGGCTCGGCGGCGCCTATCGCATCTTTGCGCTGCCGCCCGATGGCGACAGAAGCAGGCTCGGCATCGCGCTGCCGGATGGCACGATGATATCCGCCAACATCTTGCCGGAGCCGCGACGGCCGCCGTTCCTGGGCGGGCCCTGGATGATGACGCTGCTGTTTGCCGTCATCAGCGTTACCTTGCTCGGCCTGTGGGCGGCGCGCGCGCTGACCGCGCCGTTGTCGTCGTTCGCCAAAGCCGCCGAAAGCTTCAGCCTCAACGGGTCAGCGGCGCCGCTGCCCGAACGCGGCCCGGAGGAGATCCGCTCGGTTGCGAAGGCACTCAACCGGATGCGCGAACGCATCACTGGCCTGATCGACGACCGCACCAAGATGCTGGCCGCGATCAGCCACGATTTGCGCACGCCGATCACGCGGATGCGGCTGCGTTCGGAATTCATCGAGGACGAAACCCATCGCAGCCGCATGCAAGGGGATCTCGACCAGATGCGCACGATGCTGGAATCGGTACTGTCGTTCCTGCGCAACGACCGCAGGCTCGAGGCGATGACGCTGGTCGATATCGCCTCGACCCTGCAACTCGTCACCGACCAGTTCGGCGACATGGGATGCAAGGTGGCCTATGACGGCCCGGCGCACGCGATGGCGACGGTCCGCCCCGACGACCTCTTGCGCAGCGTTACCAACCTCGTCGAGAACGCGGTCAGGTTCGGCGCCGAGGCGACCATCCGCCTGCGCACCTCTCCGGATCTTGTCACCATCGATGTCG
>JAIEPP010000357.1 GCA_019748335.1 Xanthobacteraceae bacterium | reverse complement strand
CGCGCGGCCTTGCCCATGCCGCCGAAAAATCCGGTCGCGCGCCACAGACCGGTGCCGACGAAATCGAACACCGAAATCGGAAACGTGCGGTCGATATCGACGCTCTGCGGCAGATAGGCGATGTCGCGCTTGTCGAGCCCGCCGAGATCGATCGATCCCGCCAGCGGCTTGAGAATGCCGGCGAGCCCGCGAAACAGGGTCGACTTGCCGGCGCCGTTCGGCCCTATCACCGCGACCAGCGCGCCGGACGCGACCTCGCCGTCGAGGTGATGCACCGCCGGATGGCGGTCATAACCGAGCGTGACATCGCGAAACCTGATTTGCGCAGCCATGCCTACCTCATCGCCACCAGCACGACCGCCCACAGCCCGGCGCTGACCACCAGCGCCGCCGCAAGCCGCGCCAGCACCGTCATCCGCAGGATCGACCACGGCGCCGGCTGCGCCGGATGCGCCGTCGCCGGGCCATGACTATGGGCATGGCCGTGGTGGTGTTCGTGATGATGGTCGTGGGAATGGGAGTGAGTCATGCCAAAAATGTTATATTATAACATAACCGAAGTCTACCGACGCCCACCCCTCACGGCTTCCCGATCGCCATCGCCAGGGCCGCCGCCAGGAACGGAAACGGCACCGACACCGCGGCGCGGAACCAGACGAACTTGGCCGGCATGAACGGGATTTCCCACAGCAGCAGCCGCTGGAAGGCGAACAGCGCCCAGGCCACGACATAGGCGATCACCTGGGGTGGGCCGCCGCCGACTTTCAGCGCCACCGCGCCGATCGAAAAGCCGACCACCGGGCCGCCGGGGGTGGCGGCGCCCGCGAGCACCGCGGTCAACACGCCGAACCAGCCGCTGTCCGGCCCGAGCCAGCCGGTAATGACTTCCGGCGGAATCACGGCGGCGATATAGCCGGATCCGATCACGCCAAGTCCGATCCGGGGCACGATGTTGATGAAATCCATGGTGCCTTCGCGCGCAGCCGAGACCAGCACCGGGCGGCCACGCCGCCAGACCAGGAAGGCCAGCACCGCGACCGAGCCCCACAGCGTGACGTCGATGATCAGCGCCGAAACGTTCATGACGGCGGCGCCTCGCCTTGCGGATACATCCGCACATAGACGAAGCGCCCGAGCGCGCCGGCCAGTACCGGAATCGGCAGCGAGATCACGATGCGCCACAGCGTGAAATCGACACCGAGGATCGGCAATTCCCACGCCACCGCGCGGCCGTAGCCAATCAGCGTCCAGCTCACCACCATCGCAATGGTGGCGCCGAAATCGGCACCGACCGTCAGCAGCGCGGCCGCGACCGGATAGGCGGTGAAGGGACCGCCGGGCAGAATCGCACCGAACGCCGTTCCGATCAGCAGACCCTTCAGGCCGGAGTTCGGCCCCAGCGATCGCGAGACTTTTTCGTGCGGCAGAATTTCCGCGATGAAGGCGCCGAGCAGGCAGCCGGCCAGCACGCGCGGAAGGATGCCGCCGAACAGCGCCAGATCATGGGTCAGAATTTCCAGCACACCGTCGATGCCGTCGCGCCGCCAGACCAGCGTCGCCGAGACCGCGACCAGCACGCCGATCATGATCATCGACCAGCCGACCGGCTTGCGGGCGCGCCTGAGGCGCGGCTCGGCGTCGTCGGCAGGCGCCGGGTCTCTTATCGGAGGTTCTGACAAGGCCAAGTTCTGAAAAGGCAATGAGTCGGGCGGGTGATGAGAATTCACCCTGCTTAGTCCCGGCACCCCCGTGAAGCAAACGGAAGCTGGCCTGAACCCATGCGCGGCTCAGGGATGCCCATGCGAAGGCGTCACGCAGGCTTGACCCGCCGTTCAGGTCAGCTAGCGCACCAGCGCGAGGCCGCCGAACAGGCCGGCAATCGACAGCACCACCGATCCGAGCACGTACAGCGCCGACAGGCCGAGTTCGCCGCGCTCGTAGAGCAGCGCCGCATCCAGCGAGAAGGCGGAGAAAGTGGTGTAGCCGCCGAGAATGCCGGTCATCACGAACAGCCGCCACGGCTGCGAGGCCTCGCCCTTGAAGGCGAGATAGCCGGCGATCAGCCCCATCACGGTCGAGCCCGTGATGTTGATGATGAAAGTGCCCCAGGGAAATCCGGTGCCGAAAGCGCGGGCGCAGACGAGGTTGATGAAGTGGCGCAGCGACGCGCCGAGGCCGCCACCGAAGAAGACCAGCAAATAGCTCATCGCAGCATTCCCGAATGTCACCCGACACTCGGTTTGTGCCGCAAGCGCGCGGTCTCGGCAAGGTCGTGAAAGCGCGTAGCACGTAAAAGGGCGGCAGTTTGTGCTGCCGCCCCCAATTTTGCTAGCGCGTCATCCGGGGCGCGAAGCGAACCCGGAGCGCCGGGATATCAAACCTTGCCGAACATCTCGTCGACGTAGTCCCAGTTGACGAGATGATCGACGAACGCCTTCAGGTAATCCGGGCGGCGGTTGCGGTAGTCGATGTAGTAGGAGTGCTCCCAGACGTCGCAGCCGAGGATCGGCGTGGCGCCATGGACCAGCGGACTTTCACCGTTCGCGGTCTTGGAGATTTCGAGCTTGCCGTTCTTGACCTGCAGCCAGCACCAACCGGAGCCGAACTGTCCGACGCCGGCGGCGGCGAAGTCGGTCTTGAACTTCTCGAGCCCGCCGAGGTCCTCGTTGATCTTCTTTTCCAGACGGCCGGGCAGCTTGCTGCCGCCGCCATTCGGCTTCATCCAGTTCCAGAAATGCAGGTGGTTGTAGTGCTGGCCGGCATTGTTGAACACGGCCGGGTTCTTGCCGAACGAAGCCTTGACGATTTCCTCGAGGGACTTGCCCTCGAATTCGGTCCCCTTGATCGCGTTGTTTCCATTGGTCACGTAAGCCTGATGGTGCTTGTCGTGATGGAATTCCAGCGTTTCCTTGGACATATGGGGCGCAAGGGCGTCATGGGCATAGGGCAGATTGGGCAGCGTGAATGTCATGGGGTGATGTCCGAACTGATGGGAGACACGATCTAACGGGAACCCTTATAGAAGGTTCCATCGATCTTAAACACCGCAATTTGACAAAACGGGGGGCTTCTTGCGGTCCGCCGGCTCCGCGTCCAGCGTATGACCGCTGCAATCCGCGACAAGGCAATGACAAGGTAATGGCATGAGCATCGAGATCGACATCCTGAACGGGGACGCGTCGTGGAAACAGGTCGCACCACTGATGGATGCGGTCTGGCCGCGCCATGTCGTCGAGAAGCTGCCTTGGGGGCATATCGAGTGGGCCCATGCCGATCTGCGCGTGCTGATCGACGCGCCCTGGGATTCGCCGCAACCAGGACTGGCCTGCCATGTCGGTATCTTCTTCCGCACAATCACCTGGGACGGACGCAAGGTCGATGTCGGCGGCATCGGCGGCGTCGCCACGCGCGAGGATTGCCGCGGCCACGGCTATGCCACCGTCGCACTCAACGCAGCGGTCCAGACCATGCGCGACCACGAAGCGATCCGATTCGCCCTGCTGTTCTGCGAGCCGCACAATGAGGCGTTCTATCAGGCTCGCGGCTGGCATCGCTTCGAAGGCGAGGTCTACGCCGAACAGCCGGAGGGACGGGTTCGTTTCGACGCGATGGCGCCGCTTGTATTCGATTTTACCCGCAAGCCGCGCGACGGCGTCATCGACCTATGCGGCCTGCCGTGGTGACCCCTGCGCGGCGACGGCTGGCTTGCGCTTGACCGGCCCGTTAATATGTTACCCATAATCTATTCAGGCTGGAAACCCGGTGACGCATGACCATTGACGCCCCGATCGACGTGCGCCCCGCGGCGGTGCCGGCCGCCGCCGTCAACAGCCTCTTGACCTCGCCGATCCTGCCGACGCTTTTGACGCTCGCGATCCCCAACACGATTGCGATGTTCGGCACCGCGCTGGTCGCAGTCGCCGAAACCTCCTATATCGGCCGGCTCGGCACCGAACCGCTGGCTGGAATAGCATTGGTATTTCCGTTCGTGATGCTGACGCAGATGATGTCGGCGGGCGCGATGGGCGGCGGCGTTTCCTCCGCCATCAGCCGCGCGCTCGGCGCGGGGAATCGCGACCGCGCGGCGACGCTGGCGCTGCATGCCGCCATCATCGGGCTCTGCGCCGGATTGTTCTTCACCGTGATGATGCTGAGCCTGGGCCGCGCATTCTATTCGCTGCTGGGCGGGCGCGGCGGCGTCCTCGAGCAGGCGATGCAGTATTCGCACGTGCTGTTCTCCGGCGCGGTCTCGATCTGGCTGGTCAACACGCTGGCCTCGGTGGTGCGCGGCACCGGCGACATGCGCATCCCCTCGGTGACACTGATCGCCACCGCCATCGTGCAGGTCGCGGTCGGCGGCGGCTTCGGCCTCGGGCTGTTCGGCCTGCCCAAACTCGGCATGCCCGGCGTCGCCATGGGCCAGCTCACCGCCTTCACGCTCGGCGCGATTTACCTCGCCTGGTATCTGGTCAGCGGCCGCAGCCGGCTGAAGCTGAATTTCAAGGCGTTCACGTTTCAGCGCGACATGTTCTTCGACATTCTGAAAGTCGGCGCGGTCTCCTGCCTGTCGCCGCTGCAGACCGTACTCACGGTGCTGATCTTCACGAAGATCCTCGCGACCTTCGGCACCGAGACGCTGGCGGGCTACGGCATGGGCTCGCGGCTGGAATTTCTGCTGACGCCGATCGCGTTTGCTTTCGGTGTCGCCTCGGTGCCGATGGTCGGCATGGCCATGGGTGCCGGCCTCGTGGCGCGCGCGCGCAAGGTGGCGTGGACCGCAGGTGCCGCGGCCAGCCTCACCGTCGGCATCATCGGAATTATCGTCGCGATCAAGCCGGCGCTCTGGGTCTCGCTGTTTACCGACGATCCCGGCGTGACCGCGGCGGCCTATTCCTATTTTGCGCTGGCGGGCCCGGCCTTCGCCTTCTTCGGGATGGGCGCGTGCCTCTACTTCTCATCGCAAGGTGCGGCGAAGGTCGGCGGACCCGTGATGGCCGGAACCGCGAGATTGCTGCTGGTCGGTATCGGCGGCTGGTGGCTTGCTGCGTCGGGCGCACCGGCCTCGGCCCTGTTTGCACTGGTGGGCGTCGCGATGGCCGTTTACGGCCTCGGCACAGCGTTGGCCATTCGCCTGACGCGCTGGGGAAAATCCCCTACTTAATCCGGCGTTGCACGAATCGGATTTGTTGTTATGCAGGCCTGCGTTTTTCGGGGAATGATTCATGGCCTGCAGATACGGTTTCACCATCGCGATTTTAGCGGCATTGCTGGGCCCCGTCTGCGCGCGCGCAAAGCGCCGAAAATGCAACCGGTACCTGGCTGACCCAGGCGGGTGACGCCCGCGTGCGCGTCAGCAAATGCGGCAGCGGAATTTGCGGGGTCATCGTCGGCCTGAAGGACCCGATCGATCCCGCCACCGGCAAACCGCAGGTCGACGACAAGAATCCCAATCCGGCGCTGAAAAAGCGTCCGATGATCGGCCTGCCGCTGTTCATCGGCATGCACCCGACCGGCCCCGGCAGATGGTTCGGCCAGATCTACAACGCCGACGACGGCTCGACCTATGCGAGCAACGTCTCGGTGACCGGTCCGGACACGCTGAAGGTCGAAGGCTGCGTCGGCGCCCTGTGCGGCGGCGAAAACTGGGCCCGCGTCGGGCGCTGAGCTCCGTTCGTGCCGCCGTCGATACTGCCGATGACGCGCCACCCCGCCCTAACCCTCCCCCGCAAGCGGGAGAGGGAATGGAGCCGGGTTAAGTCGCGAGTTTTGTTCAAGCGGACTTTCTCTAAAAGCCCGCAGCCCGCCAAGCAACCGGTCGAACTCCCTCTCCCGCTTGCGGGGGAGGGCTGGGGTGGGGGTGCCTCCGCAGACTCAGTGCGAGATCAAGCCACCGTCGCCTTCAACGCCGTCGCCGCCGAAGCATACCCTCCCCGCGCCCCGTCGATGAAATGGACATGGTCGCTACGCATCACCGAAGGGGTAAAGCAGGTCATCATCGCCGCGTCCTGCCGGTGCAGGCCGTAGCGCACGATCTTGTTTGAAGCGGCCGTCGTCAGCAACCGCATCAACGCCTGTTCCAGCTCCGGCGTGCAATCGAGGATCATCCGCAAACCGTCATCATATTTGCGGAAGTCGGAATTCTCCACCACCTGCTGCACGTAGGTCTTCGGCACGAAATTGCCGACCTTGATGCCGAACCGCATCACCACGAACGCCCACAGCGTCACCGCAAGCACGGTCACGCGCCGCTTCAGCAGCGGCCCGCCGCGCGCCGCGCGCGCCTCATATTCGACGCCCGCCGGCGGCCATCGCAGCGGCGGTCCACCGGGCGGCACCGGCCGTCCCGCATCCGGGCTCTGCTCGACCAGATCGATGATGTCCTCGATCACCTTGCGGAACGCGCGCGGATCGGCGCCGGTGGCCGGCATCACCAGCACAGAGAGAATCAGCCCGCGCGTGGCGGGTATTTCCTCGAACCGGCACGACAGGCCGGACAGATCGGGTTGCGTCCCCGGATTCGCTTTCGACACCGCAAATTCACCGCGCTTCATCGCGGCGTCCGCCCAGCCCAGACCGCCGCCCGAAAACATCGCATAGGAAAGGTTGGGCGACGGCCCGAAGCGGGCGACCCGGAC
>JAIEPP010000672.1 GCA_019748335.1 Xanthobacteraceae bacterium | reverse complement strand
GAGATCGACAAATTCGTAGCTGCCGACAGCGCCCGTTGGGCGCGCGTGATCAAGGCGCTCAACATCTCACTGGATTAGCGTTTTTCTCGCGAAGCATGCCCTCGGACCTGACCCGTGGGTGAGTACCGGGAAAACGCGTCAAAAAAAGAATCTGGAGCCCCGTTCTGATTTCATCGGAACGGAAAAAGCTCTAGTGTCCGGCGCATAAGAGAATTTTTGGGGAAACGGCATGAATTGGCGCATTTTATCGACTCTGGCTCTCGGTCTCGTCTTGGCCGCGCCGCAAGGCCGCGCGGCGGAATATCCGAATCGGCCGATCAAGCTGATCGTGCCCTATGCCGCGGGCGGACCGACCGATGTGCTCGGCCGGATGGTCGGCGACTATCTCGGCCGCGATCTCAAGCAGACGGTGGTGGTCGAGAACAAGGCCGGCGCGCAGGGCGCGATCGGCGCCGAAGCCGCGGCACGCTCCGAACCCGACGGCTACACGCTGTTCTTCACCGCGGCCTCGCTGTTCGTACTGAATCCGCTGCTCTACAAGAAGCTGCCCTACGATCCGGACAAGGATTTCCGGATGCTGGAGATCATCACGGACATTCCCATGATCATGGAAGTCCATCCCTCCGTACCGGCCAAAACGGTGGCGGAGTTCGTGGCCTACGCCAAGGCAAATCCTGGCAAGCTCAATTTCGGATCGGCCGGCACCGGCGGCACCACCCATCTCGCTGGCGAGATGTTCAAGCTGATGACCGGCGTCGACATGGTGCATGTCGCCTACAAGGGCGCGGGCCCGGCGCTGCAGGATCTGCTGTCCGGCAATATCCAGTTGATGTTCGACACGCTCGGCACCGCGCTGCCGCCGGTCAAGGGAGGTTTGCTGCGGCCGCTCGCGGTCAGTTCGAAGCAGCGCATCACGGATTTGCCTGACGTGCCGACCGTGGCCGAGAGCGGGTATCCTGACTACGCCGTCAGTGTCTGGTATGGCGTTGCCGCGCCATCCAAGGTGCCCGAAGATGTCTTGCAAAAAGTGAAAGCAAGTCTCGACCGCGCCTTGAGCGATGACGTGTTCCGCGCTTCGCTCGACAAGGTCGGGTTCAAGCCGCTGCGCCCGAAGAGCCAGGCCGAGATCGACAAGTTCGTCGCGACCGACCGCGCCTTGTGGACCGGTGTGGTCAAGGCCCTCAACATCTCGCTGGACTAGCGTTTTCGCAGGAAAATTGTATCAGTTCGTGCGAACAAGACGCGCTGCAACACAAGAGCATTGAGAATGGTTCGAGAAAACGAAACGCGCGAAGGCGAACTCACCGTCGACGTGCCGCCGGCCCGCGATGCCGCGCTGTACTTCATCGGCCGCATCCGCACGCCATGGACGTCGCGGCTGGAGACGCCGCGGCAGGGCCGTCACGACGGCCCGGTCTGCCGCCTCGAGATTTTCGAACCCTGGGTGCCCGCGATCAAGGGCGTCGATTTCTATACCAATCTCGAAGTGATCTACTGGCTGCACCTGTCGCGCCGCGATCTGGTGCTGCAAAGCCCGAAGAACAACAAGAACACCCGCGGCACGTTTTCACTGCGCTCCCCGGTCCGGCCCAACCCGATCGGCACCTCGATCGTCAAGCTGGTCGCCGTCGAAGGCAACGTGATCCTGGTGCGCGGCCTCGACTGTCTCGACGAAACGCCGCTATTGGATATCAAACCCGATCGCTGCGAATTCACGCCGCTGGCGCCGCCGCAGGCTGGAGATTTCGAGACGGAGTGATCTAGTTTTTCGCGTCTTGCAGGGTGGTCGTCATCCCCGCGCAACGGCTTTGCCGTTGTCGCTGGAGGTGCGAGCCTCTTCGGCGAGCCTCGAAGGATGTGGCATGCCTTCGCCCTTCGAGGCGCGCAAGGGCGCGCACCTCAGGTGACGGCTCAGCGAGATTCAGCTACCCCAGCGCCGCGATCAGTTTGGTGGCGTTGTCTTCCAGCACCTTGACGTCTTCCTTGCGGCTCGCCGGTGGCAGCAGCGCGACGCCGTCATGGCGGGGCATCACGTGCATGTGCAGATGAAAAACGACTTGGCCGCCGGCGGCTTCGTTGAACTGCTGCACGGTGATGCCGTCGGCACTAAAAGCCTTCATCGCGGCGGCGGCGATCTTGTGGGCGCCGCGGGCGACATGGGCGTAATCGTCGGGCTTGATATCGAGGATGTTGCGGGCAGGGGCCTTCGGGATCACCAGCGTATGGCCGGGCGCGCGCGGCATGATGTCGAGGAAGGCCAGCACATGCTCGTCCTCGTAGACCTTGTGGCAGGGGAACTCGCCGCGCAGGATTTTTGCAAAGATGTTGTTGGTGTCGTAGGCGGCCATGGCGTCTTCTCCTGAAATCTGGTCTCAATCTCGTGTCGGCGGCGGCACAGGTCAAGCCTCGTCGGCTTCCTTGCGGAACGGTCCGGCCTCGGTCAGCTCGCGGCCGACTTCGGCGACATAATCGCGTTCGCGCTTCAGGTAATCGGCAATCGCCCGGCGCAGACCGGTGTCAGCGATGTAATGCGCGGAATAGGTAGTCTGCGGCAGGTAGCCGCGCGCCAGCTTGTGCTCGCCTTGCGCGCCGGCTTCCACCGTTTTCAGGCCGCGCTCGATCGCGAACTCGATCGCCTGATAGTAGCAGACCTCGAAATGCAGGAACGGGTGGTGCTCGACCGCGCCCCAGTTGCGGCCGAACAGGGTATCCGAGCCGATGAAATTGATGGCGCCCGCGATCCAGCGGCCGTTGCGTTTGGCCATCACCAGCAGCACGTCGCGGCTCATGCTCTGGCCGATCAGCGAGAAGAAGCTGCGGGTCAGATAAGGCCGGCCCCATTTGCGCGAGCCGGTCTCCATGTAGAATTCGAAGAACGCGTCCCACGCATCCTCGGTGATATCAGGCCCCGTCAGCCGGTGGATGGTGATGTCGGACGCCAGTGCCTCGCGCCGCTCGCGCTTGATCGCCTTGCGGTGACGCGAATTGAGCGAGCCGAGAAAATCGTCAAAGGTCTTGTAGCCGTCATTGCGCCAGTGGAACTGCTGGTCGTTACGGATCAGGAAACCGTGCTCGCCGAGAAACTTCGCCTCGGCCTCGCGCGCAAAGGTAACGTGGACGGAGGAGGCATCGGTCGCGTTGCACAGCGCCATCAGGCCCTGCGCCAGCGCCGTTCCAATCCGCTCGCGGTCGACGCCGCCGCGGATCAGGAGCCGCGGCCCGGTCGCGGGCGTGAACGGCACCGAGACCTGCAGCTTCGGATAATAGCGTCCACCGGCGCGCTCATAGGCATCGGCCCAGCCGCGATCGAAAACGTACTCACCTTGCGAGTGCGATTTCAGATAGCAGGGCACGACGCCGACGATGGCGCCGTTGAGCCTCGCCACCAGATGCCGCGGACCCCAGCCGGTGGGCGCGCAAGCCGAGCCGGAGGCCTCGGCGGCCGCAAAAAAGGCATGAGAGATGAAGGGGTTATAGCCCGCCTTTGAGCAAAGGGGCGAATCCCCTGAAGCCAGCGTGTCGAGGTTTTCGAGACTGTCAGGATCGGGGCGCGGATTGGCGCATGCGTCCCAGTCCTCAGCCTTGATATCGCTGACGGCGGGGACGGCTTCGAGGGTGATTTCGGGTGACGCCATCTAGGAAATTCGAACCAGGCCCATCATGCGATCAGCCATCGCCATGGTGACCACCCCAAAGATCGTGCATTGCAGCGACGACTTCAAGGCCGAAACCTGGATGTCAGGTTCCCGGTACAAACCCCTCAAAGATCATCTGGTCGGCGTAGCGGCTGGCCCGTTCGCGCTGTTCCGGGGTCCGCACGGTCCACCCCAGCAGCGGCAGGCCGAAGATGTTGCGGGCGATCCACGGCGCCATGGCGGGGAGCTCGTTGACCCAATAGGCGACGAAATGCGGCCGGGTGCGGAACATGTGCCGCAAATGGGTCATGCCGTGGCGCTGTGCCGCCGAGGCTTCCGGCCAGTCGGTCTCGGTATAGTCGTGCTCGGCGACGATGCCGCGAGGCAGGTCGGGCATGATCTCGCGTAGGGCCAGCACCTGGTCCGGGTCAAAAGACATGCCGACCGCAGGGCCGGAATAGCCGGCGAGCACCTCGGCCATCCGCTTCACCAGCTTGCGGTCGCCGTCAAAATGGCTCTTCACCTCGATCACCAGCGGCACGCGGCCGGCGACCAGCGTGCAGAGATCGGCGAGCGTCATCATCCGCTCGTCGGTATTCTTGAACTTGACCGCTTTGAGCTCCGTCGCGGTCTTGCCGAGCAGGGCACCGGAACCTTCGGTGAGGCGGCCGAGCGCATCGTCATGATGCACCATCGCTTCGCCGTCCGCCGTGAGCTGGATGTCGCATTCGATCGGGAAATTGCCGGCGACGGCGGCCTGGGCTGCCGCCGGCATGTTCTCGATGATGCCGCGCGCGAAATCATGCAGGCCGCGATGGGCGACCGGCCGCGCCGTCAGCCAGTCCGGGGCGCGCACTGCCAAGGCTCGCACTGCCAAGCTCAGGACACCTCGAAGACGGCCTCGACCTCGACGGCTGCATCCGAGGGCAGGGAGGCGACGCCGACGGTGGTGCGGGCGTGGCGGCCCTTGTCGCCGAAGGCTGCGACCATCAGGTCGGAAGCGCCGTTGAGCACCTTCGGTCCGTCGAGGAAATCGGGCGCCGAGTTGACGAAGCCGCCGAGCCGCACCACACGCACCACCTTGTCGAGATCGCCCAGCGCCGCCTTGACCTGGGCCAGCAGGTTGACCCCGCAGCCCTTGGCCGCCTCATAGCCCTGTTCGACGGTGACGCCGGCGCCGAGCTTGCCCTTGGCGATCAATTTTCCCTCGGCATTGGCGCAGACCTGGCCCGACACGAACAGCAGGTTTCCGGTGCGCACGAAGCCGACATAGTTGGCCATGGCGGCACGCGGCTCCGGCAGAGTGATGCCTTGTGCCGTCAGCTTCTGTTCGACCGTACCCGCCATGTTTTCCGTCCCCGCTTGATGTGACTGCCTGACCCCCAAAGTTTCCAGAACTTCGGTCAGGCGCGCATTGTTTCGCGCATCGCGCGGTTTGTTGCAAGCGAGGCTGGCCGGCCACGGACGGGGCGATCAAGTGCAAGTTCGGTCTGAAAATGCCGAAAAACATGGCACTCAGGCGTCAAAATCCTACGGTTTTGTGAAGCCGCCCTAGTTGCGACGCAATAGAGCCGTCACTAATGTGACGAATCTCCCATCGAGGAAAAAACAGAACATGGCCAGCTCGTTCCCGATTCCGGTCCGCGCGTTAGTGTTCACTGTTGCCGCCGTATTCGGATCGGGATTCGCAAACGAACCGGCGAATGCCGCCGCAAGCGGGCCATTTCTCTCGCATCAGGCGCTGTACGAACTGAACCTCGTCAAATCACGCGGCTCCAACGCGATCAACGCCGCGCGCGGCCGCATCCTCTACAATTTCTCCGGCAGCGCCTGCGAGGGCTATACTTCGGAATTCCGCCAGGTGTCGGAGCTCGACAGCGGCGAGGGCAAGCTGACGCTGAGCGATTTGCGTTCGTCGTCCTGGGAAGATGCCGCCGGCAAGAGCTATCGTTTTAAGATCGACACGCGGATGAACGATACCGAGTCGGCGCCGGTTGACGGCATGGCCGAGCGCGTCGGCGACCACATCACGGTCAAGCTGAAGCAGCCCGTGGCCAAGACCTTCGAACTCGACGGCAAGACCGTGTTTCCGACCGAGCAGATCCAGCACATCATCGCCGCCGCCCGCGACGGAAAGTCGGTGCTGGAATTGACGGTCTATGACGGCTCTGACAATGGCGAGAAGGTCTACAACACGCTATCGGTGATCGGTCAGCCGATCCCGGGCACCCGCAACATCGCGTCACCCGATCCTTCCACCGCCAACGACCAGATGAAGACGCTGACGCGCTGGCCGGTCACGGTCAGCTATTACGACCGCGACGCCAAGGCCAAGGACGGCGAGCAGACGCCGGTTTACGCGATGTCGTTCGAGCTGTTCGAAAACGGCGTCTCCCGCGCGCTGGTGCTCGACTACAACGATTTCGTCATTTCGGGCGCGATGGGCAAGTTCGACGTCAAGGATTCCAAGCCGTGTAAGTGATTGAGGGCACCCGCGGCGCTCTCTCCCCGTCATTGCGAGCGCAGCGAAGCAATCCATCGCGCAATGTAAAGAAAGAATGGATTGCTTCGTCGCTACGCTCCTCGCAATGACGGGGAGAGAACTATTCCTCCTCTTCCTCCTCATCCCCATCCTTCTCCGGCCCCTCATACGCAATGCCCCGGATCACCGCGGCATTGCCGAACTTCTTGCGCAGATCATCCATCGCGCGTTCGGCGTGGGCCGAGCGGCGGTCGAGCATGTCGCTGTCGTCGGCTTGCGCGCCGGGACGGAGCGCGCTGACGCCGGTGCCGATCAGGCGAAATGAGGTACCGTCGATCTCCTTTGCCAGCATTTCACGCGACATCGCGAAGATTTTGGCAGCCATCTGCGTCGGCGTCTGGATCGATTGCGAGCGGGTTCGCTGCCGAAAATCGGCGGTCTTCAGTTTCAGGGTGATGGTGAGGCCTGAGAGTTCGCTGCTCTTGAGCCGCGAGGA
>JAIEPP010000020.1 GCA_019748335.1 Xanthobacteraceae bacterium | reverse complement strand
AAATCATCATGGTGGTGCGGCGACATCTTGGAGGGATCGCGCGGGCCGGTTCGCGGCTCGAGGAAATTCACCATGAAGGTGGAACAGCGGAAGATGCGGCCGAACCGGCCCGGCGTTGCCGCGATGTCGAGACTGTAGGTCCTGATCTTGCGGCCGCCGGTTGGCTCCGGCCACGGCTCGAATGGTGGCAGATTGGGATGCGGCGCAGCATAGGACGCGGCGTTGGAGCACAGTCCTGCGAGATCCTCGGATCGCGCGGTCACCATGCGCACCACCTTGGCGGCGCCGAGCGGCGTGACCGAACTCGCGCCCGCCGGCACGAAACTGATGGAGTGACCGCTGACGGTCACGCGCTCGTTGCCCCAGACGATTTCGGCGCCCGCGCCGGGATCGGGCAGTAGCACGACATATTCATCGGGCTGGCTGGTCCGGCTCAGCACCGCGCCCTTGTCGGCATCGCTATAGGCAATGATGAAGTTCTGGCCGCGGGCATACCAGGTGCGCGCGCCGTTCCGGCTTTCGGCCGGCGGCGTTTCGTAGAATTTTGCATATTCCGCACCGGCAAACTGCGTGGCGGCTGGTGTGCTGCTGACGGCGGTCGCGGCCAGCGCCGCGCGGGGATCAGTGTTGTGATACATGCGTCTCCTCCGGGGTCCCGACCAGGGTTTTGAAATCCGTAATTGTCTGCGCCGCCGCCTTGCGCATCAGGCCCTGATCCGACGAGATGATGAAGGCGCTGGCGCCGAGGCCGGCGAAATCCTTGGCTTCAGCCGGACTCCCGACCATCACGCAGACCGGTTTTTCGGCTTTCTTCGCCGCTGCGATCACCCTGACAACCGCGTCCTTGACCGACGCGTCGGCCGACGATTTGGCGCCAAGCGCGACGGTGAGATCGCCGCGGCCGATAAACAGCCCGTGAATGCCGTCGACGGCGGCGATGGCATCGATCTGGTCCAGCGCTTCGGGATCCTCGATCATTGCAACGGCGCAGACCGATGCGTCCTGTTCGTCGACCAGGGTCCACACCGGCGTGGCGCCGTAGCCGCCGGCGCGGGCCGAACCGGAATAGCCGCGCTTGCCGCCGCGATAGCGCGCGGCCGCGGCAACGCTGCGCGCCTTCTCGACGCTCGCAACATGGGGCACCAGCACGCCGGTTGCGCCGCAATCGAGACAGGACAGGATCTTGGCGGGGTCGTCCGACGACACCCGCACGATGCCGGCCACATTGCTGGCGCGCGCGGCCAGCAGCACCATGTCGGTCATCGCGCGATCGAACGGTGCGTGCTCTTCGTCGATCACGATGAAATCGTAGCCGAGCGCGCCCAGAATCTCGGTCGCGTGGGTGGTCGGCGTCTTGATGAACGATCCGACGACGGGCTGTCGCGCCGAGAACCGGCGGCGGAATGACGAAAAATGCGGCCTGACGACGTCCCCGGACACGACTGTTCCTCCCTGCCAACTGTTCCTGCCATCTGCACGGACCGTCTCGAGGGCACGGTGTCCGGCGTGGCGCTTGGCGAAAATCATTGCAGGGAGGCAGCCGGTCGGCCATAGCTATTCCGTTTCGTTCCACCAGGTGGAATTTCGTATGCCGCTCAAATCCGACACGGTTGAAGCCGCCGCCCGCACGCTGCTGCTGCTGGAGGAACTCAACCGCCACCGCGTAACCTCGATCGAGCGCCTGCACAAAGCGACGGGGCTGCCGAAATCGACGGTGGTGCGGTTGATGAAGTCGCTGTGTTCGATGGGCTATGCCGCCAACGACCGGCGGCAGGGCGGCTACGCCGTCGCCTCGCGAGTCAAATCGCTGAGCAACGGCTTTCACGGCGATCCGCTGGTGGTGGAGGCGGCGCGTCCGTGGGCCATCGCCTTCACCGAACAGTTTCATTGGCCGATCGCCATCGCCGTGCTCGACAGAAGTTCGGTCGTGGTCCGCTTCAGCACCATTCCCGACAGCCCGGTGTCACCGTTTCACGGCACCCTCAACATGCATCTCAGCCTGCTCGGACGGGCGCTAGGGCGCGCCTATCTGGCGTTCTGTCCGATGAGCGAACGCTCGGTGCTGCTCGACATGCTGGCACGGTCGCAAGAGCCGGAAGACAAACTCGCCACCGAGCGCAAGCGCGCGCTGGCTTTGCTGGCCACGATCCGCAAGCAGGGTTTTGCCGAACGCGACCAGATGGTCGAACCGCGCTCGTCGAACACGATCGCCGTTCCCATCACCGTCAGACGGCGGGTGCTCGCCACCGTCGGCATGACCTATTTCACGTCGGCACTCGACCGCGCCGACGTGGTCCAGCGCTACGTGCCGCTGCTGAAGGGACTGGCCGATAACATTGCGGCGAGCGTGTCGTCGTTGCAGGAGTAGAGCGTGACGATCGGAAGCCAGTCAGGTTTCGTTCAGGCCACTTCCTGCAGTCTTCGAATTAGCCGCCGGTGCTCGCGGCAACCGGCAAGGCCCGGATGTGTCAGCAGCACCGCCGGCGTCGGTGTTGCATCCGTGCCGGCCAGGATCAGCCGATCGACGTGCAGGCCCGGGTGCGCGCCGCCGGCGCCGCGAAGCAACATGTCCACCCTGCCATTCAGTAGTTCCGCCAGGTCGCCGGTGGGCCTCAGCATGACAGCGTCGTTGCCAACCGCGGCTTGACGCAACCGGCGTGTCGCGGCGGGGGTCTTCATCAGTTGCGGCGCAATGCCAAGCCGCAGCTTTCGCCCGCGCAGTGCCGGCGCGGACTTTTCTGTCGCCCTCGAAATCAGGTCGAAGGCCGAGCTGATCGAAGGAAGGTAAGCTTCGCCCTCGTCGGTCAGGATCAAGCTGCGCGGCAGCCGGCGGAACAGCGTGATGCCGAGCGCGCCCTCGAGCGACTTTACCTGCTGGCTCACCGCCCCCGGCGTCACGCCGAGTTCATCGGCGGCACGCGTAAAGGAGAGATGGCGCGCGGCCGCCTCGAACGAACGCAGGCCATTGAGGGGTGGCAGTCGGTAGCTCATCTGGGTCCCGCATATTCTAGGCCGGAGTGGCGAATGTCATGCATTAGATTTTCTGGGTCAATCGCCGACTTTATCTGGTTTGTCGTGGCCTGCCATCAACCGTAACCTGACAGGCAAAGCCGGGCGCAATTCGCATCCGAAGCAAGGGACCAAACCAGATGACAGGCAGACAATCGAAGGCAACGGACGATGCCGGCAGTATCGAAAGCGTGATCCAGTCCTATCTCGACGGCCTCTACGAAGGCGACGCCGACAAGATCGGCGTTGCGTTTCATCCGACCAGCGCACTGACCAGCATCTCCGATGGCGGCGCGTTGCAGATCACGCCGCGCGACCAGTGGCTCGATAACGTCCGGGGCAGACCTTCGCCGAAGCAGCGCGGCCTGCCCCGCCACGATCAGGTGCTGTCGATCGACCTCGTCGGTCCGACGATGGCTTACGTCAAACTGAAATGCGCGATCCCGCCGCGCTTCTTCACCGATCAACTGTCGCTGCTGAAGATCGACGGCCGCTGGCAGATCGCTCAGAAGGTTTTCATGACCGAACTGCGCGACTGAGCGCCGTCCGGGCTGCAAGAGAAGGACCGGCAATGAACGTACTCGACGACTATATGGTCGATGTCAGGCTGTCGCTGCTGGACAAGACGCGGATCCAGGCCCAGGTGCTGGTGCCGCTGTTGCAGGCTTTGCGCGCGGAACTTGGCCGGGAAAAGGCCGATGCGATCGCGCGAAGCGCCCTGCGCGACTGGTCGAAGCAGCTGTTCGCCGCCGTCGGCGAGCGCGTCGAGGGCAGCCCGCGGCGTAAATGGGCGGCGATGCATGCCGCGCTGGCCGAGATCACCGAGCGGGAAGTGACGGCGGAAATGCACCGGCATGACGGGCAGGCGCTGGAATTCGATATCACGCATTGCCGGTTCGCGTCGTTCTTTCGCGCGCTCGGCGAACCCGAACTCGGCGCGCTGCTGGTCTGCGCCACCGATTTCGACATCGTCGCGGCCAGCGGCGGCGAGGTCAGCCTCACGCGCGAGCAGACACTGATGCAGGGCGCGCCGAGCTGTACTTTCCGTTACCAATTCGCCCCGCGGTCGTGAACGGCTGCCGACCGCTGTCGTCACTTCCTGGGCAGTTTGGCGATGATGGACCCGAAATAGGCCGACTCGTCATCCAGCGTCTTCGCATACTCGGACGCCGACAGGATGTTGACCCGGTTCTGCAGTTGCGCCATCGCGCTGAGGAAATCCGGATCGGCGGCGGCATCCCTGATCGCGGCGGCGAGTTTGTCGATGATCGGCCGCGGCGTTCCCTTCGGCGCGAGGAAGCCGAAGTCAGTGACGACCTCGACGTCGACGCCGAGTTCGATGAACGTCGGAATTTCCGGTGCCGGCTCGAAGCGTTCCCTGCTCGAAATCGCCAGCGACACCAGATTGCCGCTCGCGACCTGCGGCAGCACCACATTCGGCGAACCGATCACCGCGTCGATGTGACCGCCGACGATGGCGGTCACCGCCGGTGCAACCCCCGAAAACGGCACATGCGTGACGACGAGGCCGAGATGGCCGGCCATCGCCTCGATCGCGAGATGGGGCGCGCTGCCCATGCCGGAGGAGCCATAGGTCAGATGGCCGGGGTTGTGTCTGATATACTCGATCAGGGCGCCGAAACTCCGGTAAGGCGCGTCCTTGCGCACCGCCAGCACGTAGGGAATGCTGATCAGGTTGAGTACCGGGTCGAAGTCGGCGATAGTATAGTCGGCACGATAGAGCTTGGGGCCGATCGTCAGCGCCCCGCTGCCGCAGAACAGCAACGTATATCCATCCGGTGCGCTGCGCTTGACCTGATTGGCGCCGATGATGCCTCCCGCGCCGACCACGGATTCGATGGTGAAGACGATGCCGTGCTTCTTTTCCAGGACATTCTGCAGCGGCCTGATAAAGCTGTCGGCGCCGCCGGCCGCATAGGGAACGACAACCCGGATCGGGCGCGTCGGATATTTGTCGTCGGCATAAGCAATGCCACTGAAGACGCCGACCGCGACGATCGCAACCAGCCATGCAAAGCCGCATCGCCGGACATTTTTCCGCGCGCGTTTCCCGCTGGCCGTTGGCATTTCCTGGGCGTTTCCTGCTCTTGTCGCCGCGATGATCGGCCATGGCCTGCCTCGCTACAATCCGGTCCTTGCGATATTTCGCAGAGTGAAACGCAGGTAACTCCGCGACACATCGGCCGGCCCCAATCCTATAGATGCCGGCAGCCGTGGCCGCAGGATTCCTCATGTTTATCGATCCCGAACATTCGGCAGACCTCAAGCGCTCGATTTTCAACGCGATCGTGGCGCCTCGTCCGATCGGCTGGATCAGTTCGATCAGCCAAAGCGGGCATGTCAACCTGGCGCCGTTCTCGCATTTCAACATCGTCTCGACGGCGCCGCCGGTGCTGATCTTTTCCTGCAATTCGCCCGAGGACCGCCTGGAAAAGGACACGCTGGCGAATGTCCGGGCCACCGGCGAGTTCGTCTACAATTTTGCCAGCTATGAGCTGCGCGACGCCGTCAACATGACGTCGAGCCCGGCACCCCACGGCGTCGATGAATTCGAACTGGCGCATCTCGAAAAGGCGCCGGGCGTCAAGGTTCGGCCGCCGCGCGTAGCCGCTTCGCCGGCCAATCTCGAATGCCGCGTATTGCGGATCGTGGAGATTGCCCCGGTCGCGAAGGACGACACCGCCAGCCATGTCGTGTTCGGCCGGGTCGTCGGCGTGCATATCGGCGACCAGTATCTCGATGCCGCCGGGCGTTTCGATACCGTGAAGGCCCGGCCGCTCACGCGCCTCGGCGGCATCCAGTACGCGGCCCCCGGCCCCGTGATCGAATTGCCGCAACCGTTTCGGCGCGCGGCCGAAGCCAAATGAAGCCGTGATCATATACTCTGGGGAGGCAGACATGCAGGACAAGGGGACTGCGGCCGTGCGCGAGGCCGATGTGGTGGATCTGCAAGCTGCTCCGTTCGAGCAGAGGCACGGCACCCGGCATCGCCTCGTCCGCGGGCAGAATTTCCTGGTGGAATGGATCGAGGCCGAAGCGACGTCTTCGGCGTTTCCGATCGAAAGCGTCTACGAGATCATGGTGCTGCTGCCCGATGTCGGCGCTGATATCGAAGGCGAAGGCCAACACCTTGCCGTCGGCGCCCGCTGCATTCTGGTCATCCCGGCCGGCAAGTTTTCCATGCAACTCGCCGGCGCCGGCACCTGCTGTGTCCTGACCTCGAATTCGGCAGCAGAGATCACGCGCAACGCTGTGAATGCAAGAAGCTACGAGACGGCCGATCCGCGCGTCGCTCCCATCGGCCCCGGCTATCAACGGCGGCGCGACCCGAAAGCCATCCGCGTCTTCGACGTCGACAAGATCGAGGCGCCATCAGACAATCCCCGGCTAAAAATGTTCCAGAGCGAGACCCTCAGCATCAACTGGGTCGAGTATCAGGGACCCCGCGACCGCGCCGCGCTTAGCCCGCACGCGCACAAACAGTTCGAGCAAGGATCGCTGACGATATCAGGAGATTTCCAGCATCATCTGCGCGTCGAATGGGGCAAGGACGCCAATCTGTGGCGCGACGA
>JAIEPP010000103.1 GCA_019748335.1 Xanthobacteraceae bacterium | reverse complement strand
TGACGCTCACCGGTCGCCTCGCGGCACAGCGCCTTCTTGATAGCGGCATTGACGAAAATGCGTTCGACCTGGGGTTCTTCGGCCGCAGCACGAATCACTTTCAGATGCGCCGGTGTCCAGACCTTGGGATCGATATCGAGCCGATCCGCACGTACCACCATCGTGGCCGACATCTCCTCACGTTCGTTGCGCGAGAGCAGCCGGCTTGGCATCGGCGTCAGCCATATATCGGCATCGAGCCCGACCTGATGACTGGCGTGACCTGTGAACATCGGGCCGCCGCGCGGCTGCGACATGTCCCCCACAAGCAGACCCGGCCATCCGAGTTTGCTCGCCTTCGCCGCCAGCTTCTCCAGAAACGCGATGAGCTGCGGATTTCCCCAATTGCGATTACGGGAGAGGCGCATCACCTGCCAGCTTGGCCCGGTGATCGGCAACTCCTCAGCGCCGGCAAGACACCCCTTGGCGTAGAATCCGATCGACCGGGCCGGCAGTTTCGCCGGCGTCAGCTCCCGTCCGAAGATTTCTTTTGCCGCGAGTTTTGGGTCGCTCGGATCAGCCAGCGGCGGCAGCGGCCTGGGGTTGAGATAGCCCCTGTCCTGCGCGCGAGCAGTGCTGACCAGCGCGAGCGACGACAACAGCGCAACGGGAATCAGGCGGAGCCGCGTCATGTCTATTTTATAGCCTGTTGTTAGGACAACGGCGAGATAGCCCCGATTGTCTTTGCCGAGAACCGGACAGTCTGCGCGAACGGTGGGTTCCAAAAGCCCCTTCGACGGCTCATCTTCACAATGTCTTAACGCTAGCTGGCGATGCCAAAAATTGGTGCGAAACGCATGGTTCGGCAGCAGATTAGCATAACGGGGCAATCACTTCGTCAATCTCACTGCGGAGGATCGCCAAATCCAGGACAGAAAGAGTCGATTTTCTCTGACATTAAGCGTTTTATTCCAGTTCCCGAAAAGATGCGCCTCGATTTTGTGCAGGGACTGTTTATGCGCGCATGTCTCTTCGATCACTGCTCACGTGCGGAATTACAGTTTTTTCAGAGAGTTGTACCAAAACTTCCGGTCGCAGAGTGTTGAGTGACCGGGGAATGTCGGTGAAGGCCCGTCCAAAACCGAAACGAAAAGTTGAAGTCCAGCCCAAGACGGATCGTAAGCCGAGCGCTCGACCCAAAATCTTGAACAAGGATCGCAAGATCGCGACGGAGATCCGGGAAGTCGTTCGCACGCGCGCGACTGCGCTGGCCGCGATCGATGAAGCGCGCAAATCTCACGAACGCCTGCTCGAAGCAATCGATATCCTGCCGCAGGGGATTGTGTTCCTCGACCCCGAAGGTCGCTACATTCTCTGCAACAAGAAATATATGGAGATTTATCGCGCCAGCGCGGACCTTTTCAAACCGGGCGCCAAGCTCTCTGACACCCTGCGCATCGGCGTTGCGCGCGGCGATTATCCCGAGGCCGCCGGACGTGAACAGGAATGGATCGCGGAACGCCTCGAGAAGTTGAAGCGTCCCGGCGAGGCCCACGAGCAGATGCTCGCCGATGGCCATTGCATTCTGATCGAAGAGCGATTGACCAAGGACGGCGGCGTGATCGGCCTGCGGGTCGATATCACCGAGTTGAAACAGCGTGAGGCCTCTTTCCGCCTGCTGTTTGAAAATAATCCGGTTCCGATGATCGTGTGCGCGCAGGCCGATGAGAAGATCATCGGCGTCAACGCGGCCGCGCGGGAGCATTATGGCTATTCGCAAGAGGAATTCGTGGGGCTGCGGATGCCCGACATTCAGGCGTTCGAATCCGTGGCGCCATGGGCTGGCGACCAGACGCTTGACGAGCGCGCCGCTCGCACATGGAAGCACATCAGGGCCGATGGCTCGCTGATCGATGTCGTGATCTATTCGCGCCATCTTTCATTCGACGATCAACCGGCGGTGTTGCTGGCGTTGATGGACATTACGGAGCGAAAGCGCGCCGAGGCCCGGTTGGCCTTTATCGCGCAGCACGACGGGCTGACCGGGCTTCCCAATCGCGTCTCGCTGCGTCAGAAGCTCGACGATCTCCTGGCGCATACCCGCCGCAGCGGCGACAAGGCCGCCGTGCTGATTCTCGATATCGATCAGTTCAAGGCCGTTAACGACTCGCTTGGGCACGCCATCGGTGACAAATTGCTGGAGAGTGTTGCCAAGCGGCTCAAATCAACGCTGCGCGACGGCGACGCGGTCGCGCGTCTGGGGTCGGACGAGTTCGCCCTGGTTCAGATCGGCGTTAGCCGGCCTGACGATGCGGTCCTGCTCGCCAAACGTGTACTCGAAGCGTTGAGTGAGCCATATCTCCTCGAGGGACATAGCATCATCAGCAGCGCCAGCATCGGCATCGCCATGGCGCCGAGTGACGGCGACGATACCGAGCGCATCCTCAAGAATGCAAATTTGGCGCTGTCGCGCGCCAAGAGCGAGGGCGGTGGTACCTTCAGCTTCTTCGAGGCAGGAATGGACGCGCGGGCGCAGAAGCGGCGGCGGATTGAGACCGAGCTCCGCACCGCGATCGATAACGAAGTGTTGCAGCCTTACTATCAGCCACTGATCGACCTGAAGAGCGGGCGCATCACCGGACTGGAGACGCTGGTCCGCTGGCCGCATCCGGACCGTGGAATGATTTCACCGGCGGAGTTCATTCCCGTGGCGGAAGAAACCGGGCTGATCAATCCGCTCGGCTGGATGATCCTCAAGCGCGCGTGCGCGGATGCGGCGCGCTGGCCCGACCCGGTGCACGTCGCGGTCAACTTGTCACCGCTCCAGTTCCGCAACGGCAATCTGCTGAACTCGGTGATGGAAGTTCTGAAGCAGACCGGGCTCGATCCGAAACGGCTCGAATTGGAAATCACCGAGACGCTGCTTCTGGAGCGCAGCGATCAGGTTATCGCGACGCTTCATGCGCTGCGCGCACTCGGCATATCGATCTCGATGGACGATTTCGGCACCGGATACTCGTCTCTGAGCTATCTGCGTAGTTTCCCGTTCGACAAGATCAAGATCGATCAATCGTTTGTTCGCGGGCTCGCCAGCAACCGCGACGCGCAGGCCATCGTGCGTTCAATCGTCAGCCTCGGTCAGGGGCTCGGCGTCACGATCACTGCGGAAGGCGTGGAAACCGAAGACGAACTCGGTTGGCTGCGCAGCGAGGGATGCCACGAAGGACAGGGCTTCCTGTTCAGCCGTGCGCGGCCGAACTCGGATATCCTGCGCCTGCTGGCGGCTCAACAGGCACTCTCAGCAGATCAGATCGGCGACGTTCGCGTCGCCTGATCGAGATTTGGCCGTTTAGGGCTGATGATATCAGTCGGCGGGAATTAAGCCGCCTCAGCTGTCGACCTTGAGCGCAGCGATAAAGGCTTCCTGCGGAATGTCGACCTTGCCGAACTGCCGCATCTTCTTCTTGCCTTCTTTCTGCTTCTCAAGAAGCTTGCGTTTGCGCGTAATATCGCCGCCGTAGCATTTCGCGGTCACATCCTTGCGCAGCGCGCGCACTGTTTCGCGCGCGATCACCTTGCCGCCGATTGCCGCCTGGATCGGAATCTGGAACATGTGCGGCGGGATCAACTCCTTCATCTTCTCGACCATCGCGCGGCCGCGGCCTTCGGCGCGGGTACGGTGGACAAGCATTGAGAGCGCGTCGACCGGCTCGTTGTTGACGAGAATCTGCATCTTCACCAGATCGGCGGGTTTGTAATCCGTCAGGTGATAATCGAACGAGGCGTAGCCTTTGGAGACGGACTTCAGCCGGTCATAGAAGTCGAACACCACCTCGTTGAGCGGCAGCTCGTATTTCGCCATCGCGCGGCTGCCGACGTAGGTCAGTTCTTTCTGAGTGCCGCGGCGTTCCTGGCAAAGCTTGAGCACGCTTCCGAGATACTCGTCGGGTGTCAGAATGGTGGCTTCGATCCATGGCTCCTGGATTTCGGCGATCTTGACGACGTCCGGCATGTCGATCGGATTGTGAATCTCGATCTCGCTGCCGTCGGTGAGATGCATTTTATAAATCACCGATGGCGCGGTCGCGATCAGGTTCAGGTTGAACTCGCGCGACAACCGCTCCTGGATAATTTCAAGATGCAGCAAACCGAGAAAGCCGCAGCGGAAGCCGAAACCAAGCGCGGCGGAGGTTTCCATCTCGAACGAGAAGCTCGCGTCGTTGAGCCGTAGCTTGCCCATCGCCGCGCGCAGCGTTTCGAAATCGTCCGCATCGACTGGAAACAGACCGCAGAACACCACCGGTACCGCGGGCTTGAAGCCCGGCAGCATTTCGCTCACCGGATGGCGATCATCGGTGATGGTGTCGCCGACCCGGGTGTCGGCGACTTCCTTGATCGCTGCTGTGATGAAGCCGATCTCGCCCGGGCCGAGTTCGTCCACCTGCGTCATCTTCGGGGTAAAGAAGCCGACTCGTTCGACGTCGTAAGCGGCACCCGTACCCATCATGCGGATGCGCGAATTTTTCTTCATCACACCGTCAACAACGCGGATGAGGACCACGACGCCGAGATAGACGTCGTACCAGCTATCGACCAGCAGCGCTTTCAGCGTGGCATCGCGGTCGCCCTTGGGGGGTGGCAGCCGGGTGACGATGGCCTCCAGCACGTCGGGAATGCCGAGGCCGGTTTTCGCCGAGATCATCACGGCGTCGGATGCATCGATGCCGATCACATCCTCGATCTGCTGCTTCACCTGTTCGGGTTCGGCGGCGGGAAGGTCTACCTTGTTGAGGACCGGAACGATCTCATGATTATTGTCCAGCGCCTGATAGACGTTGGCGAGCGTCTGCGCCTCAACACCCTGCGAAGCATCGACCACCAGCAGCGAGCCTTCGCATGCTGCAAGCGAACGCGAAACCTCGTAGGCGAAGTCGACGTGGCCGGGCGTGTCCATCAGGTTGAAGATGTAGCTGTTGCCGTCCTTGGCCTTGTAATTGAGGCGAACGGTCTGCGCCTTGATTGTGATGCCGCGCTCGCGTTCGATATCCATCGAATCGAGCACCTGCTCCTTCATCTCGCGCTCCTGCAGCCCGCCCGTGGTCTGGATCAGGCGGTCTGCCAGTGTCGATTTGCCATGATCGATATGCGCGACGATGGAGAAGTTGCGGATGTTGGAAATAGGAATTGTGGTCATGGGCGCGAGATAGCATCTGCGGCATGTCCGGCAAAGGCGGAAAGCCCCTCACCGCAGCGAAATGCTCAAAATAATGAGACTTTCCGAAATCCTCGCGACAGGAACCTTAAGGCTAGCCACCGTCATTTTCCTCGCCGAACTTGTCGGCGACGAGTTTGGCGATCGCATCGAGCGCTTCCTGGGCTTCGGGTCCCGTGGCGGAAACCACAATCGAGGTGCCGATGCCTGCCGAGAGCATCATCAATCCCATGATCGAGGTGCCGCCGACGCTTTCGCCGTTCCGGGTAACGGTGATGTCAGCTTTGAAACGTTCTGCGGTTTGAACAAATTTGGCCGAAGCGCGCGCGTGAAGTCCGCGCTTGTTGAGGATGGGAAGCTCCTGGACGACGGCGCCGGATTGCGACGTCTGATCGCCGGTCATAGGGCTTACTTTCCGGCCAGAACGCGGCTGGCGATGGTGACGTACTTGCGCCCTGCTTCCTGAGCCGCGGCGATCGCGTCCGGCAACGGGCGGTCGTCTCGGACCTTCGCGAGTTTGACCAGCATCGGCAGATTGATCCCGGCGAGAACCTCCACCTTGGGGCGGCTCATACAAGAGATCGCAAGGTTCGACGGCGTGCCGCCGAACATATCCGTCAGGATCGCGACGCCATCGCCGCTGTCCACGCGCTTGACCGCTTCAATAATATCGCTGCGACACAAATCGGCATCATCTTCTGCGCCGATCGTGATCGCCTCGATCTGTTTTTGCGGGCCCATGACATGCTCAAGCGCCGCCTTGAACTCGTCGGCAAGACGCCCGTGGGTCACCAGAACTAAACCTATCATCTAAGACTCCTCGCGGGCGCTCATTGATGCACCGCACGAAAGGGCCACATGTTGACCATCCCGAGCCCCGACGCAAGAGGGACAAAAGCGTTGACCTTTGTCCAAAGGGGCCGGTAACCCCGGTCAAATCCAAGGCCATAATGGAACTTATATGGTTACCAAACCCCTTCCAGCAATCATCCGGAGCTCATTTACAGCCTGTCAGCAGGCTTAATTCGTCGTAAGAAATCCAATGACAAGGGGAAGCCCGGGCTGCCCTGCGGCCACAGGAATTCGAGGCAACGAAACGCTGGAAATCGTTGTCCGGAGGGCTTCTGGCGAGGGAAACCGTTCGGCGTCAGGAGCTCCGAGATCGACAACAAGCCCAACGCCGGCTTCATCGAGAAAGTCGATTCGACGGATTCCGAGCCCGCGGATTTCGATCATCCCGGCCAATTCCCTGGCTCCGCTGACAATCAACTCACCGTTGCGAACAATCAGCCGCACACGGTCATCTCCGACCAAGGTGACTTTTGGCAGACTTCCCGCGCGCCCGGCGAGGATCAGGTCGAAAGCCAGTGCCGATTTGCCGCTGCCCGG
>JAIEPP010000014.1 GCA_019748335.1 Xanthobacteraceae bacterium | reverse complement strand
GTCCAGGAACGCTCGCCGCGATTCATGGTGGGATGGAAGTGCCAGGGCGCATCCAGATGCGTGCCGTTGTGGGTGGAGAGCTGCACCTGCTCGACCGCCCAGCCCTGCCCGTCCGGCAGGTCTTCCGCCTTCAAGCCGTCGAAAAACTGCAGCATGCGCGGGAGGCCCTGCTGATGATCGATGTACTGGATGGTCGGGTGGCCGCCCGGCGGATCGGCCGGTACGTCGTTTTGCAGGGGAACGGAGATGTCGATCAGTTTGCGCGCCATGGCGGTTTCCTCGCGTGATGTCGTTTTCGATTATAGTTCTGACGGCATGCCCTTGCGGGCCGATGTATTGCTCTGTTCAACCCCGTTGCTTCACGCTTCCGCGATCCAAAACTGGGTAGAAATCGGGAGATCGCCAGCATCGAACGCCTTACGCCGACTGCCGCTCGACCCTGTTCTTCAAGATCCCGATCTTCTCGACTTCGAGTTCGATGCTGTCGCCATGTTCGAGGTACCAGCCGAGCTCCAGCCCGCATCCGTTGCCGACCGTGCCCGAACCGATGAACTCGCCGGGCATCAGCGTCTCGTCCTTGGTGACATGGGCGATGATCTCCTCGAACGGGAACAGCATGCCGTCCGATACGCCTTGCGAACGCATCTTGCCATTGACGCGGACTTCCATCTTCAGTTTGTAGGGGTCGCCGATCTCATCGGGGGTGACGATCCACGGCCCCATGACATTGCCGCCGTCAAAACTCTTGCCCTTGGCGGGGCCGAGCCGGCCTTCCATCTCGATGCGCTGGGCATCGCGCGCCGAGAAATCGTTGAAGATGGTGTAGCCGAAGATATGGTCCTTGGCCTTGGCGGCCGAGATATTGGCGCCCTTGTTCTTGGTGATGACGCCGTATTCGCACTCGTAGTCCATCACCTGGCTGTAGCGCGGCCATTTCACCGTGGTGTTGGTGCCGCGAACGCTGAAGCGGTTGGTGATGTAGTAGATCGGCTGCTTGCGATAGACCTCGGGCAATTCGCCGAGCGGCTCGGCGTCGATCCGCGCCAGTTCCGCCATGTCGTTTTTGGCGCGTGCGGCGAGCTTCATCTGCCCGCGCGGCGCCTGCAGGATATGCAGCGGGAACGACATGCCGTCGCGCATCTGCCGCGGCTCCGGGATCGGTGCGAGAATGTCGGCGCCGGCAACGGGGACCGACAGGCTTTCGTCCTTGCCATGCTTGTCGAACACCTTGGCGGCCTGTTCGAGCGCGGCGTCGCCGGCATCGATCAGGGCCAGCATCGACGCGAAGGCCGGGTTGGCGCTGCCATCGCGGCTGGCGGCGGCTGCAAGATCGAACAGGCGACCATCGCTGGAATGCACGATAGCGACCTTGTCCTGGCCGCCGGATTTGAACGTTGCGAGTTTCATCTGATCGCCCCTTGCTTTTCGATGTAATATATGATCGAAGAAAATATCGATAATCAAGTATTAAAAATGTGAATGGGGAAACCGCAGTGAAGAAGATCATCGCGACGTTTGCCGTCAGCTTCGCGCTGACAGGCTCAGCCCTGACAACCACGGCGCTGGCGCAAGCCAAGATCCAGGTCGGCTGCACCGCGACGTCGGATTGCGCCTCCGCCATGGTGGCGGTCGACGAAGGCATCTTCAAAAAGCACGGGCTGGAGGTCGAGATGACGCCGATCGGCATCAACTCGAACATTCCGGCGGCGATCCTGTCGAACTCGATCCAGATCGGCGGCCCCACATCAACCGTGTTCCTGCAGGCCGTCGACGGCGGACTGGACCTCGTCGCCATTGCCGGCGCGTCGGTGATGAATCCGGTGTCGAACGGCAATATCACCGCGTTCGTCCGTAACGGCATCACCATCAAGGAGCCCAAGGATTTCGCCGGCAAGAAGGTCGGCGCGCCCGGCCTCAACGCTTTCCTGCACGTGCTGTTCGTCAAATGGCTGGTCGAGAAAGGCGTCGATCCCAAGAGCGTCAATTTCGTCGAGGTCACCTTCCCGACCATGTCCGACATCATCAAGTCGGGCGGCGTCGATGCGGTGCTGACGGCCGAACCGTTCGTGACGCGCATGACCAATGCGGGCCTCGGCTCGGTCGGCGCGCGCTACGCGGTCGAACTGGCGCGCACCGATCCGATCATCTTCTACGCGGCCTCGCGCGAATGGGCCGACAAGAACGCCGTGGCGATCAAGAAATTCCGCGACGCGATTGCCGAGTCCGCAGAGATCGTCAACAACGATCGCGAAAAGGCCTCTGCGTCGATTTCGAAATTCACCAAGCAGCCGATCGAGCTGGTGAAGATGACGCCGCCGAACCGCTCGGTCCCGGAGCTGAAGCCCGAGCAGCTCGGCTGGTGGATCGAGGTGATGTCGTCGCAGAAGATGCTGCAATCCAAACTCGAGCCCAATAAGCTCGTCCTGAAATGAGGATGTCACGATGCCGGCTCAAGAACGCCCTGCGAGCCGACCGGTGATCGAAGCCGCCACCTTGAGCGAGCGCGCGGCAACCCTGGTCGAGCAGGACATTCTCGCCGGCCACCTCGCGCCGGGATCGCGGCTTGGCATCGTCGATCTGGTGCAGCGCTACGATATCGGGGCGACGCCGCTGCGCGAGGGTCTGTCGCGACTGATGTCGCGCGGGCTGATCGTCGGCACCGGACAGCGCGGCTTTCGCGTCGCCGACATCAGCCGCGACGACCTGCTCGACATCACCTTGATGCGCACGGCCGTCGAGATCGAGGCCATTCGCCTCGCCATCACCAATGGCGACGATGCCTGGGAGGCCGGCATCGTCAGCGCCTTGCACCAGATGCGCCGCCACATCGAGCGCACCGGCGATGAATTCCGCGAGGGCGCCGAGGATTTCGACCGGCTGCACAAGGGTTTTCACACCGCGCTGCTGGCGGCCTGCGGCTCCAAGCGCCTGCTGGCCGCGCATTCCGATCTCTACGACCAGGCCTATCGCTACCGCCGCGTCATGATGCGCTCGTTCGACAGCGGCAAGAAATTCGTCCGCGCGCACCAGTTGCTCGCCGACCGCGTCATCGGGCGTGACGTTCAGGGGTCGCAAGCGATGCTGGAGGCGCATCTGCGCTCGACCATGGACATCGTCTACCCCAGCGGCAATGAGAGCTGACGCCATGAAAGCTCAAGTGAAAGCTCAAGTGAAAGCTCAGGGGACAGCCAACGCCCAAAGGCAATTCGATCCCGTCGCCGGCCACCCCACGCCGCAGGTCGCGTTTGCCGATGTTACGCTCGACCTCGGCGGCAAGACCATCATTGAGAATCTCAGCCTTGGTGTCCAACCCGCTGAATTCCTTTGCATTGTCGGAGCCTCCGGCTGCGGCAAGACCACCGCTCTGCGGCTGGCGGCGGGGCTCTATCAGCCGACCCGCGGCAAGGTGACGTTCGACGGCCAGCCGATGCGCGAGCCGCGCCGCGAGATCGCGATCGTGTTCCAGGACTACGGCAAGGCGCTGCTGCCGTGGCGTACCGCGGCTGGCAACGTCTCGCTGGCGCTCGAGGCCGGCGGCATGCCCGCCGCCGAGCGCCCGGCCCGGATCGAGGAACTGCTGCGCACGGTCGGCCTGCCCGGCCATGCCGGCAAATACCCGGCGGAAATGTCCGGCGGCATGCAGCAGCGGCTGCAGATCGCCCGCTGCCTGGCACAGGAACCGAAGACGCTGCTGATGGACGAGCCGTTTGGAGCGCTGGACGCGATGACGCGCCAGGGCCTGCAGGACGAGGTGCTGTCGCTGGTGGCGGCCAGCGGCGTCACCGTGATCTTCGTGACCCATGACCTCGACGAGGCGATCTATCTCGGCGACCGCGTCATCGGGCTGTTGCCGCATCCCGGCCGTATCGGCATCGAATTACCGGTCAACCTGCCGCGGCCGCGCGACCAGCTGTCGACCCGCGAACATCCGGAATTTTTGCGGCTGCGGCGGCAATTGTTCGACTTCATCAAAGCGACCGAGCAGTGAGCGACAATACCGCCAAGAATACCGCGAAGCATACTGCGAAGGCGCTGGTACTGCCGGTCGCGCTGCTGGTGGCCTTCGAGGTCTGGGCCCGCGCCACGCATTTGCAGAGCGACAGCCTGGCGGCGCCAAGCGACGTCGTCCGCGCGCTGGCCGAGGCGTTTGCCGATTTCTCGATTCTGATTGCCACCCGCGACACGCTGTTCTCGGCCTTTACCGGCCTCGCCATCGGCAGCATCATCGGTCTTGCGCTCGGCATCGCCTTCGGGCTTTCCAACACGCTCAACCGCCTGATGGAGGTGACGGTGGAGGCGATCCGGCCGATCCCCTCGATCGCGCTGTTGCCGATCGCGCTGATCGCGCTCGGCTTCGGCTACCGCATGGAAATCGTCATCGTGGCGTTTGCCTGCGTCTGGCCAATCCTGATCCTGAGCCGGGCCGCGGTGCGCAGCATCGAACCGCGGCTGATGGAAGTGTCGCGCGCGCTGCGTCTGCCGGCGGCGCAGCGGGTCTGGAAGATCATCATTCCGGCGGCGCTGCCGCGGATCTTCGTGGCCTTTCGGCTGTCCGCCGGCATTGCGCTGATCGTTGCCGTAACCGTCGAAATCGCGATCAACCCGATCGGGCTCGGCGCCGGCATCATGCTGGCGCAACAGGCGCTGCGCGCGGACCTGATGCTGGCCTATCTGGTCTGGATCGGCGTCATCGGCTATGCGCTGAATATTGTGCTGGTGGTGGCGCAGCGCCGCCTGTTCGGCCGCGCCGCGCTGAGCGGAGACAGCGCATGAAAACCACCGGGATACTCTGGCGTCTGGCGAGCTTTGCGGTCGCCGCCGGCTTCGTTGCGTTGTGGCAACTGATCGCCAATTTCAAACTGGTCTCGCCGGTGTTCCTGCCTGGGCCGGATCGCGCCTGGGCCTCGCTGGTGCGCGGGTTTTCCTCGGGCGACCTCCTGGCCAAGCTCGCCGGCACGGTCGAACACATGGCCTATGGCTGGCTGGCCGCCTCGATTGCCGGCATCGCGCTCGGCGCCGTGATCGGATCGTCGCCGAGGATGCGAACCTATGTGGCGCCGTCGCTGGAGTTTTTGCGGCCATTGCCGGTGTCGGCGATCATTCCGGTCGCGATCGCGATGCTCGGGCTGACGCAGGCGATGGCGCTGTTCGTGATCGCGTTCGGCGCGATCTGGCCAATCATGCTGGCGACCATCCATGGCTTCGCGGCCGTCGAGCCTCGGCTCTACGAGGTGGCGCGGTCGCTGCAGATGTCGAAGCTGGCGGTGATTTTCAAAATTGCACTGCCCTCCGCCAGCCCGGACATTCTTGCCGGCATGCGTCTCAGCCTGACGGTGGCGCTGATCCTTGCGGTGGTCTGCGAAATCCTGGCCGGGCTCGACGGGCTCGGCCACTGGGTGCTGCTATCGGCGCGCGCCTTTCGCTCGGCCGATTTGTTCGCCGGCGTCATCCTGCTCGGCGTAACCGGCTACGTAACTTCGGTTGCGATGTCGCTGGCCGAACATCGGCTGCTGGCGTGGCAGGCCTCGCAACGCTGATCAACGCAACCTCGACCGGGTTGATCCAGGTCAATGCAGCGACGATCCAAAAAGCGGACTCTTCTTACACATGATGCCTGACAGAGACGTCCGGCATCATCCGGCGATCTCGCCGTTTTCTCCTTGACTGCCCCGTTCTCGCCGGTCCCTTGGGATTGCGCGCGGCGGGGCATTTTAGTTCGCTAATGCGACCGCGGGCCCGCACCTGACGTTCGTGCTTCGCGCGATCAGGGCTGCGAGGCGCTTTCCGGCACCGAGGATGAGTCAACGTCCACGCCCAACCGCTCCGGCACGCGTTGCAGCCAGGCCAGCCGCCGTTTGCCCACACCGGCAAGATCACCGCGCCAAAAACCGATCGACCGTCCGAGCGCACCGAGGCTGAAGGTGACGAGCACCTCGTGATGCCTCATGCCCTTGCCGCCTTTGACCAAGCCGAGGTCACGGATGATGCAGTAAGTCCCGCTGCTCATACGGGCAAACTTCGCATCCTTGAATTGATTGCGCACGCGCGTGAACATGCGCGCAGCATGCACCACCCGGCGATTCCGTCAATCTTGACGGACGCCGAATCGACTTCGCCGAAGAGCGCGCGGCATTTTCCGCGATGGATATTGCCGCGGTCTAAGCCACGAGCCTGATGTGCACAGGGCGACGACCGGGTGCAACGCCCAACCGATCGATCACTGCCCGCCGATCGTCAAGCCGCGCATCGGGCACGCGCTCGCTCTCCTCAAAACACTGAAGGATCTGAATCCGGATTTCCTCCGCGAGCGGGCCTTCGACCCGGCGCATGCGATTCCAGAGCCGAACGATTTCCCGCTGTTTTTCGACGTCCATTGGCCACCTCCAAAGAATGGCCAACTAGAACATAACAAGAACAAACATTCAAGCCCGTTCGCAGGCGGCTGAATTCTGACTGCGCCTTGCTGGTGGCGATTTATGCGTGTATCGACGCACGTCCCAAGGGATCGGGGTATAGCGCAGCCTGGTAGCGCGGCAGTTTTGGGTACTGCAGGTCGTTGGTTCGAATCCAGCTGCCCCG
>JAIEPP010000305.1 GCA_019748335.1 Xanthobacteraceae bacterium | reverse complement strand
AGGGAATTGGCAGCCGTGTTTCCTTGAATCATCCTGGCGTTTGTTGCCGGGTCCGGATGCGCCGTCGTTCGACCAGCTCCCGCACCACGGCGGCGCCGATGACGCTGTCCCACCAAGCACGAAATATAATCATCATCAGCCTTCTCTGTGGAAGCCCGCCCACACGCGTCCACGGCATACGTTCGCTCTGCATGATATTGCGTTGCACGCGCGTCGCCGCAAAAATGTCTCAAACGAAACTATCGCAAAGAAGACTTCTCTCAATTCATTCTGGTTTGGCGCCATAGCGCATCGCACGCTTCTCACCCGCACTGGATGTGCTACCATTTTATCGTCTGTTCCATCTCACCAGACCAAGTTCGTGTTTTGGGCGTTCAAAAAATAACAGGCGCAGCTATCAGGCTGCTTAGGGGAGTGACGCGATGAAATCGGCTTTCAATCGATCTATTCTTGCGCTCACAGCGGTGCTCGTTGTCGCGGGGGCCAGCCAGGCCAACGCGCAACAGAAGCCGCTGAAGAAATACGAGTCCGGCACCAAGGAGTTCTGGACCCATCCGCCGGACGACTGGTTCCTCGGCGACGAAACCGAAGCCCAGAAGGGCCTCGCGCCGCCATCCGGTCCGCCGACCGGCTCATCCGACGCCGAACTGGCGACGCTGATGAAGAAGATCAAGCTGCCCGCCGGCTTCAAGATCGAGGTCTATGCCTCGAACGTGCTGGCGGCGCGGCAGATGGCCTGGGGCGACAAGGGCACGCTGTTCGTCGGTTCCTTCGGCCTCGGCAACGTCTATGCGATCAAGGACAATGGCGGCAAGAAGGAGGTCAAGACCGTCCTCAAGGGGCTCAACATGCCCACCGGCCTCGCCTTCCGCGACGGCGCGCTCTACGTCATCGCGGTCGACAAGCTGATCAAATACGAGAACGCCGAAGCCAACCTCGACAATCTCGGCGCCGGCAAGGTGGTGTATGACGACATGCCGTCCTACGCCGCGCATGGCTGGAAGTATATCGCGGTCGACAAGGAAGGCTGGTTCTACATTCCGTTCGGACCTCCCTTCAACATCGGCATTCCCCCGACCAGCGTGTCGCAAATCCGTCGCGTCGATCCCAAGACCGGAAATGCCGAGGTCTATGCGCTCGGCGTCCGCAACAGCGTCGGCGGCGACGTCGATCCCCGCACCGGCAAATACTGGTTCACCGAGAACGCCCGCGACTGGATCAGCGACGATCTGCCGAGCGACAAGCTCAACATGATCAACAAGATCGGCGAGCATTTCGGCTATCCCTATTGCCACCAGGGCGATTTGCCGGATACGAAATTCGCGATGGGTCACAAGTGCTCGGAATTCACACCGCCGGTGCTGAAGCTCGGCGCGCATGTGGCTCCGCTCGGCATGAAGTTCTATACCGGCGATCAATTCCCCGCCGAGTACAAGAACAACATCTTCATCGCCGAACACGGCTCGTGGAACCGGCATAAGTACCAGGGCGCCCGGATCCAGCGCGTCATCGTCGGTCCGGACGGCAAGAACGCCAAGCAGGAGGTCTTTGCCTCCGGCTTCCTCGAAGGCGATCAGGGTTATCTCGGCCGCCCCGCCGATATCATCCTGGCAAAGGACGGCTCGATCCTCGTCGCCGACGACTGGGCCGGTGCGATCTACCGCATCAGCTACAGCAAGAAGTAGCGTAGCGTTTTCGAGCGAAGTGGATACCGGTTCGCGTGAAGAAAACGCGTCAAAGAAGAAGGCCTGAATAATCGGGGGCTGCGGACGCTCGGCAACGGGTGACCGCAGCCTCTGTTGTTTGGCGAGGCGTAAAGAGGAACGGAAATGCGAACCGCATGGATCGGGACGATATTGGCGGCATCGATCGCCTGCAGCTCGCAGAGCCACGCCGCCGATATCGCGGCCGGCAAGGCGAAGGCCGAGCTGTGCGTCGGCTGTCACGGCGACAACGGCATTTCGCAAACCGAGAACATTCCCTCGCTGGCGGGCCAGCTCGATCAGTTCATCCAGTGGCAGCTGGTGTTCTTCCGCGCCGGCACCCGCAAGAACGAGCAGATGCGGCCGATCGTCGAACAGCTCAACAACGATGACATCCGCAACCTCGGCGCCTATTTCGCCCAGCTCGCGCCGCCAAAGGCTTCCAAGCCCGACGACAATCCCGATCTGTCGAAAAAGGGCGCGCAGGCCGCCGCCGGCCGCCGCTGCGCCTCATGCCATGGCGACAGTTTCGCCGGCGCCAAGGCGGTGGCCCGTATCGCTGGGCAGCGCGAGGAATATCTCGTCAAGGCGCTGCATGACTACAAGACCAGCGCGCGGGCCGGTGGCGCCATGGCTGTCATGGCCGACGTCGCCTATCCCCTCAGCGAGGAAGAGATCGAGGCGCTGGCGCATTACCTGGCGCATCTCTGATGGCGAAGTGAAGCTCGCCTCTACTCAACCTCGCCCCGCTTGCGGGGCGAGGTTGGACCCTCACCCCCGCTGCTTCTCATAGGCCTTGAGATGCGTGTAGGCGATACGCAGTTTCGCCAACGGTACCTTCGCGGCGTCGCCGCGCGCAACCAGGTCGCCGATTACGTGATCAGCCTCGACGGCCGCGCCGGCCTTGATGTCGCGGAACATCGACGCCGTCATTTGTGAGCCTTCTGATGTCAGCATGCCCTTGGTGCGTTCGAAGAACGGGCCGGTCGGGGCGTGGCCTGCGGATTTCGCGATCGCGCTGGTCTCATCCAGCATCCCGAGCATGAAATCCCTGCCGCCTGGTGCGGCCAGGATATTGCCGACCGAGGTCCGCATCAGGCAGGTCGCGGCAGCGAGCGTGGACAGGAACACCCACTTCTCCCACATCTCCTGCACGATATCAGCGCTGGCGACGGCGCCGGTGATGCCGTTGGTCATGATTTTTGCAATGGCGGTGACGCGATCGGACATCTTGCCGTCGCGTTCGCCGAAGTTGAGCGACTGCATCGGCGCGAGCTGCACGACCTCACGCGCTTCGTTGAGGGTCGCGGCGATGGCGCAGAGGCCGCCGAGCACACGCTCGCGGCCGAACTTCTGGTCGAGAATGTCCAGATGCAGCATGCCATTGAGCATCGGAATGATCGACGTCTGCGGCCCGACCGCTGATGCGAACGACTTGATGGCGTCGTCGAGGTCGAACGCCTTGCAACTCAGCAGGATGACGTCGAATTTTTCGGCGAGCTTGTCCGCTTGAACGGTTGGCGGATTTTTCAGCGTCACATCGCCGTTCGGGCTCCTGATGACGAGGCCGGCGCTCGCGAGCTCAGCGGCGCGCTTCGGCCGCACCAGGAACGTGACGTCGTTGCCGGCCTGCAGCAGCCTGCCGCCAAAATATCCGCCGATGGCGCCGGCACCGACCACGAGAACGCGCATTGTTCAGTTCCTCTTGTTGTTCTTGCCTGCCGTCGCAATGGCGGGACTACCTTACCACTTCTCGCCGAACGGGCGAATCTCCAGCTCGAAGGTCCAGGCGCTGCGCGGCTGTTGGTAAAGTTGCCAATAGGAAGCGGCGACCGAGGCCGGCGGCATCAACAGGTCCGGATTGTCGAGCGCCTCCTTGCCCCAGAGCTGCTCGCGGCGCTCGCGCACCCAGGCGGTGTCGACGCCGGAATCGATGATCAGATGCGCGACATGGATGTTTTTTGGCCCAAGCTCCCGGGCCATCGATTGCGCCACCGCGCGGAGCCCGAATTTAGCGCTGGCAAAGGCGGCAAAGCCGCTGCCGCCGCGTAACGACGCGGTAGCGCCGGTGAAGAAGATATTGCCCTTGCCGCGCGGCAGCATCAGCCGTGCCGATTCTCGGCCCGCCAGGAAGCCGGCCCAGCAGGCCATCTCCCAGACCTTTCGGAACACGCGGTCGGTGGTTTCCAGAATCGGGAAATTGACGTTGGCGCCGACATTGAAGATGCAAACTTCGAGCGGCGCATGCTTGTCGGCGTCGTTTAGGAATGCCGCGACCTCGTCCTCCTTGCGCGCATCGAGCGTGCGCGCCACGATCGATCCGCCTGCCGCCTCGATCTCCTTGACCAGCGGCTCCAGCTTGGCGCCGTCGCGCCGGCCGGCGAACACGGTGAACCCTTCGGCCGCGAACTTCTTGGCGATCTCGCCGCCGATGTAGTCGCCGGCGCCGATCACGGCCACGGTGGCGTTGCGTTTTTGCATTTTGCTCTCCAGTCCTCATCCCTGCATAACGGCTTCGCCGTTATTGCTGGAGGAGCGGCGTCTTCGCCGCGTCTCGAAGGATGGCGTCAAAAACGGGCCTACATGGTTCGAGACGCCGCGCGAAATGCGCGGCTCCTCACCATGAGGGTCACGGACCTACTTCCCCGAAACCATTTCCTCGACTTCGCGCAATTGCTCCTTGCCGAAGAACATCTCCTTGCCGACAAAGAACGTCGGCGAGCCGAAGGCACCGCGCTCGACCGCGGCCTGGGTGTTCTCGATCAATTTGGCCTTCACCTCGGGCTCCTGCGAACGGGCCAACAGCTTGGCGGCGTCGAGGCCGGAGGATGCCAATGCTTTTGCCGCGATTTCCGGATCGTCCATCTTCTTCGGCTCGACCCACATGTGATGGAACGCGGCCTCGACATATTTCTCGAACACCCCCTCGAGCTGGGCCGCGACCGCCGCCCGCATCAGGTTCAGGGTGTTGACCGGAAAGAACGGGTTCATGGTGTAGGGCTTGACGCCGAAGCGCTTGACGAAGCGCGCGGTCTCCAGCGCGTGAAACTCGCGCTTGTTCTTGACGCCGGCCAGGGTTTCGGCGGGAGACTTGTTGTTGGTGGCCTTGAAGATGCCGCCGAGGAGCACCGGGATGTAGTCGAATTTCACGCCCGTGCGCTTTTCGATCGCCGGGATCGCCTCGTGGCTGAGAAAGGCATTGGGGCTACCGAAATCGAACAGGAATTGCGGATGTGAGCTCACGGCGGCCTCCCCAAAACGTCTTATATGATATCTGTCATTCCAAGCAGCCTAGCGGCTGGCCCCCGCGGGATCAACCGGACTTGCCTTAGTTTCTTGCTCAGATTTCGGGCCGGAATGCCGGCTCTGCCAATTTGGCGGTGTGGTCGCGCACATCCACCGGCCATTCGCTGATCAATTTTTCGAAACCAGCGGAATCGTGGGCGAACAGCGCGCGGATCGCGTCCTCGTAATGGGGCCGATTGCCGGCCAGGGCGGACATGAAGCGGTACGCCGCTTCCTGCGCGAGGCGGATCCGGTCTCCGCTTTCATTCGCCCGCCGTGCCTCGTCGACCAGCCGGCGGATCGCCACCGAGGCGCCGCCCTTTTGCTGCGCCAGCCAGTCCCAATGTCGCGGCAGCAGCGTGATCTCGCGCGCGACGACGCCGAGTTTCGGCCGGCCGGGGCCGCGCGGGGCAACGATGGCAGCCGCTTTGTCCGCCGGCGGAATCCCGGCCGGCGGGAGCCGCGCCAGCACGTCGTCCACCGAGCCGCGAAAGTCGATCTCGACCGGTGCGCCGGATTGGGAATCGAAGATCAGGATCGATGCGTCCTGATGCCGGTCGAGCGTCTCCCTGGCGGCGCGGGCAACGTCGTGGATGTTGCCTGACCCGATGCGTCGGTCGCCTTCGAAGGCGATGTAACTGGCTCCCGCGGAATTCATGGGTGACCTCTGGTTTCGTCGAATTATTATCCGGGTAAATTCTGGCTGTCAAAAGACCCGGGTAATACAGGCGAAGGCGTGTCTCGACTTTCGCGCGGCCGGCTGGCACCAACGCGTCATCATTGCAGGGGACGGCCATGCTGACGGTGCATCATCTCAATAATTCCCGCTCGCAGCGCGTGCTGTGGCTGCTCGAAGAACTCGGCGTGCCCTACGAGATCGTCCGTTACCAGCGTCAGCCGGACATGCGCGCACCGAAGGAACTGCGCGCCATACACCCGCTTGGCAAATCGCCCGTCATCACCGACAACGGCAACACCATCGCGGAATCCGGCGCGATCTGCGAATACCTCATCGGCACTTATGGCAACGGCAAGCTGATCCCGCCGCCGAATACGCCGGAGCGGCTGCGCTACACCTATTGGCTGCACTACGCGGAAGGCTCGGCGATGTCGCCGCTGCTGCTGAAACTGTTGTTCACGCTGATGCCGAAGCGAGCGCCGGCTCTGCTGCGGCCGCTGGTGCGCAAGGTTTCCAACCAGGCGCTGACCACGCTGGTCAATCCGCAGCTCAAGCAGCACATGGATTACTGGGAAGGCGAGCTGGCGAAAAGCGAATGGTTCGCGGGCAACGAATTCACCGGTGCCGATATCCAGATGAGTTTTCCGCTGGAAGCCGCCGCCGCGCGTGGCGGGCTGGAGCAGGGCCATCCCAAAGCGATGGCGTTTCTCGAACGCATCCACGCCCGGCCTGCCTATGCCCGCGCGCTGGAAAAGGGCGGGCCGTATGTGATCGGGCGGTGAGTTCTTCACCTCGCCCCGCTTGCGGGGAGTGGTCGGCGCGCAGCGCCGGGTGAGGGGGAGTCACCACGAACTCACGTCTATCGAATACGCTGAGACAG
>JAIEPP010000443.1 GCA_019748335.1 Xanthobacteraceae bacterium | reverse complement strand
CGCGCTGGTGCTGCGCAATGCAGCTCAAGGCAATCCGATTGCAGTATCTTACCCTGAGGAAGGCTCGGTGCTGATGATCTCGGGTTCGGCGATCCTGAAGAACAGCAAGCACCCCAACGCAGCAAAGCTGTTCATGGAGTTTCTCTACTCCACCGATACCGCGGGAGAAGACATCGAGGAGTTCGGCATCCCCCTGCGGCGCGACACCGTGCTGCCCGCGGGCTTCAAGAAGCTCGACGAATTGAAGACCATCCGCCCGACGATTTCAGAGATCATCAAGGGCATCCCCGAACTCACCGAAAAATGGCGCGACACCTTCGGTGTCTGATCGCCCACGTCTGAATTTCACGGAGTCTGCCTCATGATCGTCCTCCATCACGGCTGGCGTTCGAGCGCGTCGCGCCGCGTCCGGCTGTGCCTCGAGGAAAAGGGCCTCGCCTATGAAGGCCACGTCGTCGATATGGCGAACCTGGAGCATCATTCACCGGAATATCTCAAGATCAATCCGCTCGGCGTGATCCCGACCATGATCCATGACGGCCAGCCGCTGCACGAAAGCGGCACCATCTGCGAATATCTCGACGAGACCTATCCCGACCCGCCGCTACGGCCGGATACGCCCTACGCGCGCGCCGAGATGCGCAACTGGATCCGGCATATCGACGCCCTGATCGGCAATCTCATCATCTTCAACTGGCGCCACCATCTGCAGAAGACGGCCTCGCAATGGACCGATGCGGAACTGGCCGAGAAGCTGAAGAACATCCCGAGCAAGGAACGCCAGGAAGCCTGGCTGCGAGTGGCCCGCAAACCCTATACCGAGGAAGAACGCGATACGGCACGGGCCAAGCTGGTGACGCAGCTATTGGATAAAATGGAAGCGGCGCTGAAGCCGTCCGGCTGGATCGTCGGCAAGGCCTATTCGATCGCCGATATCGCCGCGGTTCCGTTCGTCAAGCGGCTCGACGAGGAGATCGCCCCTGATGAAGTCGAGGCCAAGAAACATCCCCGGGTCAGCGAATGGTGGACTAAAATACAGGCCCGGCCGGCCTTCGCACGTGCGAAATTCGACCCCTTTATCACCACCCTTTGAACCGCCTTATCCTTCCAGCACCTGAAAGCGGCACCCATGCTTGACGTTCCCAAGAACAACGAAAAGAACAACGAAAAATCCCAAGAAAAATCTTATGCCGACGGCAAGATCCTTCAGCACGTCAGCGAGGGCGTCGGCGTCATCACCTTCAACAACCCCGCCAAGCGCAACGCGATGTCGCTGGATATGTGGGAAGGGCTCGGCAGTGCGCTGATCGAACTGCGCGACGACGCCAACGTCCGCGTCGTCATCATGGTCGGCGCCGGCGACAAGGCTTTCGTCTCGGGCGCCGATATCAGCCAGTTCGAAAAAGTCCGCCACAACGCGGCAGCGTCGGAAGAATACTCAAAAAAGAGCGAGGCCCAGCGCGCTTTGCTTGCGAATTATCCCAAGCCGATCATCGCCTGCATCAGGGGTTTTTGCCTCGGCGGCGGCATGCAGGTGGCGATGGCGGCCGATATTCGCATCGCCAGCGATAACAGCCAGTTCGGCATTCCCGCCGCCAAGCTCGGCATCGCCTATGGCTATGACGGCTTGCGCCATCTGGTCTCGCTGGTCGGGCCGTCCTGGGCGCGGCTGATCATGTATACCGGCATGAAGATCGATGCGGCGGAGGCGCTGCGGATCGGCCTGGTCGACCGCGTTTCGCCCGATGCCGAATTGTGGGACGCCACCATGGAGATCGCGCGCACCATTTCCGGCAACGCGCCGCTCGCGATCAAGGCGGCCAAGATCACCATCGCGCAGGTCATAAAAGATCCCGACAAGCGCGACATGAACGCGGTCAAGCAGGTCGGCACCGACTGCATGGACTCGGCGGACTTTCGCGAGGGCCGCCAGGCCTTCATGGAAAAGCGCAAGCCGAAATTCACCGGCAAATAATGGCTGTCTTTTAGATGGCGGTCCTGGGGATAGAAGGGGATCGGAGCACGGCTGCAACGAAAGTTGCGGCCGCGCTCCGTAACGCCTTCAACCCGACAACCCTGGTGGCGCTGCTGCTGGCGGCGGTTCTGGTGTTCCTGGTCGCCAATCCGCTGTTCCAGCTGGTCAAGGACAGCTTTACCAACGCCCGTGACCACAGCTTCACCTTTGCCAATTACGTCACCGCGTTCGGCCGGCCGCGCTACGTTCAGGCGCTGATCAATTCGGTCGAACTCGGCGCCGCCGCGGCGCTCTTCTCCAGCATCATCGCGGTGCCGCTGGCCTGGGGCGTCTCGCGCACCGACATGCCCGCACGCGGGTTCGTGCATGTGATGGTGCTGGCCTCATTCCTGATCCCGCCATTCGTCGGCGCGATCGGCTGGATCTTGCTTGGCGGACCCAATGCCGGCTGGATCAACAAGGCATGGATGATGGTAACCGGCGCGCCATCGGGACCGTTCAACATCTTCACCTTCTGGGGCCTGGCGCTGGTCACCGCGCTCTACTCGTTTCCGTTGATCTACGTCTTCACCAAATCCGCGCTCGACCTGATCTCGACCGAAATGGAGGAAGCCGCCGCCATCCTCGGCGCCGGCCCGGCGCAGACCACCTTTCGCGTCACCCTGCCGCTGGCGTTGCCGGCGATCCTCGGCTCGGTATTCCCGGTGTTCCTCGAAGTGCTCGGCCTCTACGGCACACCGGCGCTGATCGCCATTCCCGCCGGCTTCAATGTCGTGACCACCCAGCTTGCGGCATTCTTCGAAAATCCGGTCCGGGTCGAGGTCGCCGCCGCATTCTCGATGCCGATGGTCGGCATCACCATTGCGCTGTTGTGGGTGCAGCGGCGCCTCTTGGCGCGCAAGAGCTATGTGACCGTCGGCGGCAAGGGCGGCCACCGCGAGCCGATGGCGCTCGGCGCCTTCCGCTGGGTGCTGTTTGCCTATGCGATGGCGATCGCGGGGCTGTCGGTGTTCATGCCGCTGTTCATCATCCTGCAGACCTCGTTCAGCAAGGCCTGGGCGCTGCCGATGTCGGCGACGAACTTCACCTTCCATAATTTCCAGCAAGTGCTGTTCGACCAGATGACGGTGCGGCAGGCGCTGTTCAACACGTTTCAATACGCCATCATCGCCGCGACCATCTGCACCTTCCTCGGCTTCGCCGTCGCCTACATCTCGCAACGAAAACTGCTGCCCTACTCCCATCTCCTCGCCAGCATCACGCTGGCGCCGTTCGCGGTGCCCGGCATCGTGCTCGCGATCTGCTTCTACGCCGCCTATGCGCCGCCGCCGTTCGCGCTCTACGGGCTCGGCGCCCTGGTCGTGATCGCCTTTGTCACCCGCTTCCTGCCAATCGCCTTCACCAATTCCAATTCGGCGATCCAGGGCATGCATCCCGAGCTCGAGGAAGCGGTGCGGATCGCCGGCGGCAATCAGGCCCGCGCGCTGTGGCTGGTGGTACTGCCGATCCTGAAGAAATCGTTGTTCGGAAGCTGGATCCTGATCTTCATCATCGGGACACGGGAATTGTCGACCGCGATGTTCCTGTCGGGGCCGCAAACCCGCGTCGTCTCGGTGCTGACGCTGGAGCTGAGTGAACAGGGTTCGTACGAAATGCTGTCCGCGATCTCCGTCCTGCTGCTCGTCGTCACCAGCGTCGTGACCTTGATCGGCGCGGCCGTTCTCGGCCGGGACTTCATGCTGAGGCGAAACTGATGGACAAGTTGCAGCTCAAGGGCCTGACCAAGAAGTTCGCCGATCTCGTTGTGGTCGACGACCTCAACCTGACCCTGCGCGCGGGCGAATTCGTTTCGCTGCTCGGGCCATCCGGCTGCGGCAAGACCACGACGCTGCGGATGATCGCAGGTTTTGTGACGCCGACGGCGGGCACGGTGGAAATGGACGGCCGGCAGATGTCGTCCGCGAGTGCCTCGCTGCCGCCCGAGAAGCGGCGGATGTCGATGATCTTCCAGAGCTACGCGCTGTGGCCTAACATGACGGTCGAACAGAACGTCGCCTTCGGCCTCAAGATGCGCAAGGTCGCAAAGGACGAAGCCAGGCGCCGGGTCGGCCAGATCCTCGACGTGGTACAGCTCGGGCATCTCGCCGCGCGCTATCCCAACGAACTCTCCGGCGGCCAGCAGCAGCGGGTGTCGCTGGCGCGGGCACTGGTGGTGCAGCCGGAAATCCTGCTATTGGACGAGCCGCTGTCGAACCTCGACGCCAACCTGCGCGAGGAAATGCGCAGCGAAATCCGCCGCCTGCACAACGAATTCGGCATCACCTCGATCTACGTCACCCATGACCAGTCCGAAGCGATGACGACGTCGGACCGGATCGCGGTCATGAACAAGGGCCGCATCGAGCAGATCGACGATCCCCTGACGCTCTATACACGCCCAAAGACGCGCTATGTCGCCGAATTCATCGGCCGCTCCAATATTCTCGACGGCAAGCCGAACGGCTCCAGCGTGGCCTTCAACGGGTTTGAGGTGGCCTCCGCACGGCTTGGCTGCAGCGGACCGATCAACACCCGAGAATTCTCATTGCGCTCGCAGAACCTCGCGCTGCATGCCGCCTGCCCGGCGGGCGATGCTGTGATCCTGCCCGGCAGTATCACCGAACGCGCCTTCCTCGGCGAGACCTGGGACTACGCGTTCCGCGCCGAGGCCTGCGACCTCAAGCTGCGGGTGATGTCGCCGCCGGTCAGCGTATTCACGATCGGCCAGAGGGTCTGGCTTGAGATCGACCCCTCGCACATCATCCCTATCCAGGACGATCAGCATGCATAAGCCCGTCGACAAACCAGACCACACGACGCCGCAGGACCAGTCTCCCCGGCTGCCGCTGTCGCGGTTCAAGGTGCTTGACCTGACCCTGGCGCGCGCCGGGCCGTCCTGCGTCCGCACGCTGGCCGACTGGGGCGCCGATGTGATCCGCGTCGAGCCGCCGCCGGAAGCCGGCGAAGCCAGCGAAGTGGTCGGCCGCCGCGACGGTTCCGACTTCCAGAACCTGCATCGCAACAAGCGCGCCATCACGCTGAACCTGAAAACCGACGAAGGCCGCGAGGTCTTCATGCGGCTCGCCGAACAGGCCGATGTCATCGTCGAGAACATGCGCCCCAGCGTCGCCAAGCGCTTGGGTGTCGACTTCGAGTCCGTGAAGAAGCGCAACCCGCGGATCGTCTATGGCAGCATTTCCGGCTTCGGCCAGTACGGCCCCTATACCGAGCGGCCCTCGATCGACCAGATCGCGCAGGGCATGACCGGCATCATGTCGGTGACCGGATTTCCCGGCCAGGGACCGCTGCGCGTCGGCGTCGCCGTCACCGACATCATGGCGGGTGCCTTCCTGGCGCAGGGTGTGCTGATCGCGCTGCTCGACCGCGAAGTCTCGGGCGAAGGCCGCTGGGTGCAGACCTCGCTATTGGAAGCCGGCATCACGCTGATGGACTTTCAGGCGACGCGATGGACCATGGACAAGAAGGTGCCGCCGCAGGAAGGCAACAACCACCCGACCAACACGCCGATGGGACTGTTCCCGACCGCCGACGGCTTTCTCAACCTCTCCGCCACCGGCAACAAGAACTTTGCAAAATTCTGCAAGCTGATCGGCCGGGAAAAGATGATCGCCGATCCGCGCTTTGCGTCATCCGGCCTGCGCTCGCGCAACCGGGAAGCGCTGAACGAACTGATCACCGCCGCGTTACGCACGCGGTCCAGCCGTGAATGGTTCGAGCTCATGGTGGCCGAGGGCCTTCCCTGCGGACCGGTCTACAACGTCAGGGATGTCTTTGCCGACCCGCAGGTCGAGCAGTTGCGGATCAAGCGCTCCGTCACCCATCCGCGCCTCGGCGAACTCGACCTGATCGCGCAGCCCTGCGAGATCACCGGCTTCGATCGCAACCTGCGATCCGCCACGCCCGATCTCGGCGAGCACAATGACGAGGTTTTGCGCTCGCTGGGCTATGACACCGAAGGGATCGAGAAGCTGAAGGCGGCGAAGGCGATCTGAAGCCCAAGAATCAACGGCTCTAGCGCTGTTCAGCTTAGCTCGTTCAAAAATGGCAGGTTCGAAGGTCGACACAATCTTAAGTGAAAATGATGCCACCTTTACGATATCCTCGCACCGGTCGAGCTGACAAAGTTGGCGGCGCACCGACGAGGCGAGAAGTTTCAGAACGAATCGCGTTTTACTACTCTGAGGAGTTGGCTATTGCTCCCAGAAGCTGACGCCGCTTTCGTCTGCGGATGAGGGCTCCGGTCGCGTCAGCAAAGCCGCACCTAGGCCAAACATCGACAGAGTGATGCTCGCGAGCCGTCGATTGCGTTTCATGCCTTCGAAAGACGGTTGTCGTTGCCGAAATCTACTTGTCGGGCTGGGCTTCCGGAAACTTCCACTTTCCGTTCAATATCTCTGCCCGCGGCCTGTAAAGCCGGACCATATAGTTCCAGCCCTTCATCAACGGGTATGGTCGAACTTTCCAAAACCACCGTTCTTCATGACGCCACC
>JAIEPP010000414.1 GCA_019748335.1 Xanthobacteraceae bacterium | reverse complement strand
ACGGCAAACAGATCTCCGTCGACGTGACGGTCCTGGACGAATTCCTCTTTCCGGACGAAGTAACCGAAGAAGCAGAAAGGGAGCAGATCCGTTCCGCCTCGCGCCGACGGCTGGATCTCCTTGGAATTGCCGAGATGCGATTGGTGCGAGACGTTCAGGTCTGCGAATACACCTTTGGGTACACGCGGACGTCGGCCACGCCGACTGTGCGGCGCGACAAGGCTGGACAGGGAGAGATGCCGGTCCGCCTAAGGCTCTTCGACCGGGTAATGGTCGGCGAAGCGCCTCGACATCCGGTCCTCTGCCTGATGCAATCGAACGAGGGCTTCTACGTTCGGCTGGACGAAACGAACGTGCTGCGCTGGCTATCCGTGAACGAGATTCCTCTCAGTCCGGCTCCTGACGGAGTGCGCCTGGGTGGACGTCTTATCGAAGAATTCGCCCTCATCCAAGGCAACGACGACGTCAGGTTCTCCCGCTTTTTGGACGAGTATCGTCGGGAACGAAGCGTTGTCAGGCATGCTTACCCGTTTGTATATACGCTCCTGCACACGATGGCCCATCACCTGATCGACGTATCAGCGTCGATGTCAGGACTGGACCTTGGTTCTTTCGGCGAGCACATCTTCGCTCCGGACCTAGCGTTCCTTGTCTACCGACGGGGCATGACCATGGATCTCGGAAACCTTTCCTCGATGTGGAGGGAACGGGGAGACCACAACTTCGGAAACGAAGTCTTGAACAGGATGGTCGATCCCACCAGTCTGCGCTGCGGCTCGGAAAGCATCTGCAACCACCGTGGTGGTGCGTGTCCCGACTGCATCCTCATCCCCGAGAGCGCCTGTTTGACCCGCAACGAACTGCTGTCGCGGTCCGTGTTGATCGGACGCGGTAAACCCCGCTGGGACGCCGGGACGAACGCCATTCGAGGCTATTACGAGGTCTCGCGCGACAGTCTCGGCGGCAACCCTTCAGATTAGGGCGAGTGGACTCATTAGCGCCTAGCCAGAGCTTGGCGGACCCCGCACTCCGTTGCCGAAGAATTGGTGCTGGCCAGCAGGCTCTTCTGGTTCGTTCGCTCCTGAGCGGAAGGTACATCATGCGCACACTTCAGGAGCTTCTGGAAAAGGAATTGAGGAATGTCCCGCGGCAGATCCTCGAAAAGCGGCTCGCCGAAAAGTTCAAGGCGGCAGGCCTCAGGGCAACCGAGGCCAGAACCAGAAGGCTGGCGGAATACATACTGGCTGGAAACACCGGGGACATCACGATCGCCAAGGACGGTCGCGACGCGTCCATGATCGTCACCGACGAGGATCTCGATCACGTGTTAAAGGACACGGAGCGCTTTTTCGGCGAGCAGTACGAACAAACAGTGCGGGACGCCGCCGAGAACATCGCCGATCTGCTCCACAAATCCCTGACTGCGAGTTGGCCCGGTCAATACAAAGCCGAGGAAGCCGAGCTCGCCGCGTTCAGGGACCGACTCGAAGGGCGCTGGGGCAAGGCCTTAGCCAAATTGGGGATGCTTCTTACGATCGCGCGGGAGTGGACGGGAGGCGCGTTCGAGCGCAGGCAGCACGCCAAGGCCGCCGGCCAGAAATCTCATCTGGCGGACGTGATGTTGCGTTTGCTCGTTCGGGCTTGTCAGGTGACCAATGAGATCCTCGTGCTGCTTGAGAACGGATTCGCGGACGCGGCCATGGCGCGGTGGCGGACCCTGCACGAAATCGCGATCGTGTCGGCGGTTATCGCAAAGTATGGCGAAGAGATCGCCGAGCGCTATGTGTATTACCAGATCGTCGAATCGTGGTCTGCCATCAAGGCGTATGAGCGTGATCACAAGGACCTCGGATTTCGGCCGATCCCGAAGCGGTTAAACGAAAAGGTCCGAAGAGACTACGAAAAGGCCGTCAAGCGGTTCGGGAAGAGGTTCAAGGACGAAAACGGTTGGGCGGCACACCATCTGAAAGTAACCGAAAAAGAGATTGTCAAGTTCGCCAGGTTGGAACTGGAAGCCGGCGAGCAGTATATGAGGTCTCCCTACAAGCTCGCGAGCTACAACGTTCACTCCAGCCCGAAAGGCATCTATGTGAAGCTCGGCAGCCTGAACGCTCCGGAGACGTATCTGGCGGGCAGGAGCAACGCCGGATTAGCCGACCCAGGGCAGCATGCGGCAGTCAGTCTTTCCCAGATCGTGCAAATCAACATCGGAGACAGCTTGATCTTCGACGACCTTGTCACCGCAAGCATCGTCGACCGGCTGAAGTTCGAAATCCCTCGCGAATTCGGGAAAGCGCACGGCAAACTGCGGCGAGACGATCGCGAGTATCGCGGGAAAGGCTAATCATCGTCAATGATGCTCTACCACTTCACACATCCCAATAATTTCCCCTCCATCATGCGAGACGGCCTTGTGCCGTCGGATTGGCGCCTGTCCGACCAATCGATTGATCGGGCGTGCGTGTGGCTATTTGATACGCCCGAAACGCGCGATTATATGGATGACCGCTACCGCTGCCTTATAGTCCGCGTCGAGCGAGATCAGGTGGTCAACTATGCTGAGTACCGCGACGCTCATCCCGGGCTAATGCCATGGGGAAGCAAATTGGATCTTGACCACATGTGGGTGGCGTTCGAAGTTATCCCGCCGAAACGAATTACCCTTCCATCGGATAGCTAAGGGAAGCGCCTTGACCCGACCGCTACAGAAACGGCAAGAACGTATCTTTGTCGAGGAAGCCGCTCGTCTTCTCGATAGGTCTTGGGACATAGGTAACGATCGTGAGCACCCCGATTTTATTGTCTCTGAAAGAGGACAGCAGTTTGGCCTTGAAGTCACGCAGATCTTTATTGGACGACAAGACGACACCGGCTCTTCGTTGAAGGCCGCTGAATCGAAGATACAACGCGCGCTGAGTGCACTGCAGCGAGAATATGAGGCTATCGAGAATGTTTCTCTCGTCGTGAAGTTCGTTGGCAACATGGAGGTCAGCAACTTGGCGACGGTCGTCCCCGCCCTTTTGGCACAAGACCTTCGCACGAAGCCGGTTTGCTACCATTTTGTCCATGACACCACAGTTGCGAACCCTGCTCGCGCACGGCTTCGTGTGCACGTTACCAAGGCGCTCCATCCTGATTGGTACAGCGTGAATGATCGCGTGGGCTTCGTGTCCCTCAATCCGCTCGGGATTATCGCTGACGCGATCATGAAGAAAGCCGACCAATTACCACGCTATAAGCAAATTGCCGGCATCGACGTTCGGCTTTTGCTCGTTGCGAATCGAATCAGCAATAGCGGCAAGTTGATGTTGGATAAGGGCGCGCAATTTGACCTTCGTGGTTTCAATACGGTCTATCTGTTCCCCTACCCCGAAGATGTAATTATCTTGGAAAGCGCAAGCGGCTCGACGCCGTCGCCTTGAAATTCCGCTACGATGACGAGCATGGCGCACTGACTTTAATCGGCGTGGGCCTGACGCCGATCGGCGAGCCAAGCCATTGCTATACCAAACAATGGAAGGGTTAATTTTGGACGCTTGTTTAAGTGAAGTCATCGCAACCACTCATCTCTCACCTCATGGCGGGACAGGATGAACGAACGATCCGCTCAAATCGCGACGATCTCCGAATGCATCGATCACTGCTTTGCGTTTTCCATCTGGTGCAAGGATTTTGCTCCCTATCTTGATCCAGAGGACATGATCTGGGGCTTAGACCGCGCCGCCGAACTGGTTTCGGACGCGACCCTTCTGCAGAGTTTCCTCGCCTTGCGAAAACTGGATGATTTTTTTGGCGGCGTGAAGCCGCAGCCGGATGATCTCGTCGCCACCGACTTCGGGATCGACGTAAAGGGCGTGCTTGGCGAGGTCGGCGCGACTTTTCTTTCAGTCGATGAGCGCAACGATATCAACAAAAGCGTCGCGCATCTCACGAAGCAACTTTCGCCCGAGCCTGATAGCGAAGTTGACCTCAACGAAATCCTCAAACGCTCCCTACCCGTTCTCTCCCGGCTCGTAACAGGACTTCGCGCCGTTGACACGGCGAAGGAAGCGACACAGTGGCTCGATGAAACGGACGAATTGATCAAGCGCGGCGAGGCGCTTTGACGACACTATGAAATGCCGAGCGGTCCCCCCCTATCCAATCGCGTCGCCGCTCGTCATGCCGGTGAATACTGCCAGAATGGGTTGTCAAAGCCGCATCGAGAGACTTCCAAGATTGACTTGCGGCGCCTCAACGAGACCGCCAAGCGTCGCCATTTCCGGCGCGCCGAGCTCGACCTGAAGAAAGATCGGCGCGGCCTGCAAGGAAGCGAGCCGGATCGCCTGCGCGATGACGATCGCGCCCGTGGCGGCGCCGACGAAGGGCACAGCGACGCTCGCTTCTGCGAAGCTCACTTTGCCGCACTCGCCGACATGCTGCTCCAGCTCCTGATAGGCCGGGCGATTTAGTAGGCTCTTGGTTGCTTCGTCGGCAACCTCGGCCCGGGCTGGCGCGCCCCACAGGTTCTCCGGCGGCTTACCGCTGACGATGGTGCGAACTTGAATTCCCTCAAAATCGCCCGGTCCGTGCCCAATCCCGGCATCGATCATGTAAGGGAAGCCATGCTTGGCGAGAACGAGCCGCGGCTTGAGGCGATCAAGGCCCGAAAGCAGGATGGGTGGATCGTCGTCGACCAACGCAATGTCGCCAATATGGCGGCGTTCGATCAAGCTCGTGTCCCAGCCCGCCCGCTTGAGCCAGACATCCGCGACACGGACTTTTTTCTCATCCAGTTCCTCATCACCGGGAAGCACCAGCAGGCTCGTGGCTTCGTTTTCTTCGCTGATGGTCTGGTCGTCCTGCAGGACCGCAAGACGCTCGCCCTCAACGCTCAGAAAGCAGAGATTCCAGACAAAGGCCTGGCCAAGGTGGCCAAGACCAAGCAGCCAAAGCTTGTCTGGGACGTCGAAGCGCTCGGGCCCGATCTCGTCCATCTTCAAAGGTTCCCAAGGCGTCCAGAGCGAGACCGCCGTGTCACGCGGGCGAATATCGCGGCCGGCCAGAACGCAAGCAAAGATCTGTCGCACGGCAATAGCGCCCGCGAAGATGCCGGCGAGCGGATGCCGACTATCCCCGAGCGGATCGTCATCGAACACGCGCGTGCCCGCCAGCCAGCGATCCCACCAGCAGCAAACACTCCAGTTCGAGGCCTCCGGGACATGGCCGATACGGATCGTGTGTGTCGCAAGCTTGCTCGCTTGCGTGTCGATACGAGCCCCCAAACGCTGCGCCGCCGCGCTGACCGTGTCGCCGATCGGCAAACCCGCGAGCAGACGCGCGTCGTTCTCTAACACCAGCGTCACACGGCCTAAGGATTTGCGGGCCGTCGCTACCGCGGTCAAGGCCGCCGCCTGCCCGGTTACGGTCACGGCCTGATCGGGACCCAGCACCACATCAACGCGCACCGCGTTCAGCCGGGCTTCGGCTTCCTCGAAAGAACCGGCGCGCCCGCCGTCGGTCAGCGCCTTCGTAACGCGCGAGCGCTTCCAGAACTGGCTCATGGCCAACCTCCCACCTGAAAGAATTTGCGGCCTTTACCGCTGTGCACGGCCCACTGCCCGTTGCCGAGGAACTCGAACATGCCGATCGCGCCGGGGCGCGGGCCGTTGCGCGCAAAGTGAGGAAGGATCAGCGCGATGTGCCCCGCACGTGGCATGACGGGGTTTGCCATGTCCGATTCACTCTGGCCGTACCCACCTGGGTGCACGTGAACGTCGGCTACGACGCCGTAGCCGCGCTGGCGGCAGATTTCCCATAAGCGCGGCAACGCCGTCTGGCGGATCGTCACGATGCCGGTGCTGAGCGCTTCGGGATCGATGTCGTCGTAATAGATGAAGTCAAGAACATCGCGGCTGCCATCGCTCCGATGCCGCCCCAGAAGATAAGCGCCGCTTTCGCGCCGCCCACCCAGCGTGCGCCGGGCGAGTTCCTGCACACCTTCATCCCAGATCGCGGCGCGGCAGCGCAGCCTAGGCGGCGCAAGACCGAGCCAGCCAAGCAGCGTGCTCAGAAACGAGTGCATAGAGATGCTCCATGATGAAAGTGATGTGCCGGTCGCGCCGCCAGACCTCGTCCGGGCGTTTTGCCGCCCAGCCGTTATGCAGCGCGGCATACCGTTGCCATGCGCGATAGATTCCGCCGTGCTCCTGGGTGCCATCGCGCGTCCAATCTTTCAGCGCATCGAAGACACCCGGCGACGTGGTGCCGTTGGCTGGTGCGGGTGGCCGCGTTTGAGCGGCGTGATCCCAGCGCTGCACAAAAGGCCCTGCGACAGGAAAATTGTCGCACACCAACTGGAAATCCAGGCTGGCCGTCTTGCCGCTGTAAGGCTCGCGCCCCGTCACCCGCACCTCGAGAACGGGGAACGCGTAACGCAGGACTTTCCAGCGTCCCTCTTCGACGCCGCACTGGAAGCGCACTGAGTTGAGCTGCGCTGCCAGCGAGCGCTGCGAGGCCGAGATGGTCTCGTCAGCCAT
>JAIEPP010000413.1 GCA_019748335.1 Xanthobacteraceae bacterium | reverse complement strand
CCGGCGGTGACCGCCGCCGACCTGATCCTGCCGCCGCCGTCCGAAGGCTCGGCCGAAGTCGCCGCCCGCGTCGCCGCCGCCCGCGACATCCAGCTTAAGCGTTATGCCGCGGCCGGCATGCCGCAGGTCCGCACCAATGCCGAAGCGCCGGCGTCATTATTGGAGACGATCGCGCAGCCGGATGCACACGGCCAGAAACTGCTGCGCGATGCCGCCGACACCATGAAGCTGACCGCGCGCGGCTATCACCGCGTGCTGCGTGTCGCCCGCACGCTGGCCGACCTCGACGGCGCCGAGAAAATCGGCCGGCTGCATCTGGCGGAAGCGCTGTCGTACCGCGCGCTGGCGGAGGATCTGCGACGGGCGGCGTGATGCCTGTACGGCGTGCCGCCATGTGCCGTCCCACCGCCACGGTGAGTAAATTGGGAAGATGGTTATGGACGATTAAGGCAAGGCATCCTCGCAGAGACACGATGTCGCCCGCGCGCGATCGCATTTTTGCCTGATAGCTAGTGATTTCTGAGTTCAGGGCAGGGTTCTAAAGTCGGAGCCCTCTATGCTTAAGCTTGTATTTGTTGCGTCTGCTTTTCTCGCCATCACGTCCACCGCTTCGGAAGCCCGTCCCTTCCGTACGACCGGCCAAGCGCCTGGCTGCAATGTCACGATGCCTTGCGATTTTTCCACATCGCAACCGAGGCAATCCATCACACGCACACTGCAACGATCGGAAGCACGTTCGACACCGCGCGTCGGTTACGTTCGGCCGGACGTGCCACCAGCCAATGTCGCAAGCACAGAGATCGCCGGCGGTCGTCCTTCCGGCTGCCCTCGATCTTTCTGTGGTTGCGGAGCTTCACTGCGGGTGTTCGGCCGGATCGTGCCAGAATTGAACCTCGCCGCGAACTGGCTTCGCTTTCCCCGAACCGCGCCTGCTCCGGGAATGGTCGCCGCGCGACACGGGCACGTGTTCGTGCTTGAGGCGCATGTCGAAGGCGACACCTGGATGGCATATGATGCCAACTCCGGCGGTCACGCTACGCGGATACACGCGCGCTCGCTTCGCGGCTATACCGTCGTCAATCCTCGCGCGGCGTAACCATGTAAGCTGTGTGATCGCCGATGCCGGTTTGATTCCGGTCCCTGTGCCCTTTGTTTTCATCGCGAACGTAGCGAAGCGATCCATGTCGCCACAAGAATGAAGAATGGATTGTTTCGCTGCGCTCGCAATGACGGAGACAAGCCCCAGAGCTTCCTCGTTACAGAGCCTCGGAACGCAACGACATCCGGGACCACACCATAAACCCCGCAGTAACGAGTTTTGTTTACCCTCTGCCAACCATAAGCCCTGTGTCGAGGGGCTATGCTTGGCGAGTATCGTGTCATGTTGCGTTTCAATCTCCTGGCCTCGGTCGTACCCTTGGCCGTTGCGGCCGTGTTCGCGCGCGGCGAGTTCTCGACCGGTCCACGCCCCTGCATCGAGGTGGCCGGCACGACGGTCCAGATCGCGACCCTTTCCTGGCAGGCGCAGCGCCATGTCAGCTTCACCAGCGATCCCCGCCAAGCCACTGTCCGCGTGCAGATATCGGACAGCGCGGAAGCCGCCGACTTCACCGTGATCGACGACATCGACAATGCCGAGGCCGGCGCCTGCGCGATCGGCTCGGCGGCGGAGCTGGTGGCGATCTCGACGCGGCCGTCAGGGTCGGAGCCGGTGATCTATCTGTCGTCCAGTGGCCCAGCCGATTACCGGATCTACGTTCAGTCGAAGAGCTTTTCCGCACGCGATGCCGCCGCCCTGATCGTCGGCGCCCGTGGCACCCGCCACCGGCTCGAAGCGGCGTCGCTTTAACCTCTCATCAACCATGTTCGAAGCGCGGCGTGCAACCGTGCGCGGTCTCAAACACTTTGCAAGTGTCGGCGACGCATCGTCTGCATCAGCGCGGGGCGTTCGAATCGCTTCCATTCGGGCAGGCAATCTCAGGGGCATTGACGATGGGTCGGACGTTCCGGATCAAACTGCACCTTCGCCGCTTCAGCCGCCGTCATCCCTGGCTCACTTTCGCCGTCCGCTCCTTCATGATCTTCTCCGCCACCTTCGGCGGCGCTTACGGCTTCATCGCCGGCAGCCGCGCGGAAAATTCCGGCTACGATCCCAATTCGTTCGCGATCGGCGTCAGCTTCCTGTTCGCACTCGCCTGCCTCGCGATCGCGACCCTGAGCTTCCGGCTCCGCATGATGCGCCAGAAGCTGCGCAAGATCGCCATCCACAATGAAGCGATGGCCGACCGGAACTGGGAACTGCAGGAGGCCGAGCAGCGCACCCGCCGCCTGTTCGAATCCCAGGGCGACCTGATCGTGCTGCGCGACACCGACGGCCGCATCACCTTCGCCAACGACGCCTATTGCGAACTGGCGCAAACGAACCGCGACGCGCTGATCGGCAACCCGGTCCGGCTCACCATTCTCGAACAGGGCGACGTCGCACTCGAATCCAACGGCACCCGTATCCATGACCAGAAGGTCGCGGGCCCGCTCGGCCCGCGCTGGATCGCCTGGCGCGAAGGACTGGTGCGCAACGACGCCGGCGGACCCGCCGAACTGCAGAGCGTCGGCCGCGACGTCACCGATCGCACCGAGAGCGAACGCGCGCTCGCCGAGGCCCGCGACCAGGCCGATGCCGCCAGCCGCGCCAAGTCGCGCTTCCTCGCGATGGCGAGCCACGAAATCCGCACGCCGCTGAACGGCATCATCGGCATGAGCGGATTGTTGATGGATACGCCGCTGACGCCGGAACAGGCGACCTATGTCAAGGCGGTGAAGACCTCGGGCGACGCGCTGCTGTCGCTGATCGAGGAGCTGCTGGACTATTCCAAGATCGAGGCCGGCAAGATCGACCTCGAACATCGCCCGTTCGCGCTGTCGGCCATGATCGAGGACATCACCGAGCTGCTGGCGCCGCGGGCGCAGGCGCGCAAGATCGAGATCGCGGCTTACGTCGACGAGCGGCTGCCGATGGAAGTGATCGGCGACGCGACCCGGCTGCGCCAGGTGCTGCTCAACCTCGCCGGCAATGCCATCAAGTTCACCGCGACCGGCGGCGTCGCGCTGATTGTCGAGCCCGGCATCTGGCCCAACGAAATCAGTTTCCTGGTCCGCGACACCGGCATCGGCATCGCGCCCGAGGCGCAGCAAAGGATTTTTCGCGAGTTCGAGCAGGCCGACGACCGTATCGCCCGCAACTATGGCGGCACCGGCCTCGGGCTGAGCATCAGCGACCGCATCGTCAAGCGAATGGGCGGTCGCATTGCGCTGCAAAGCGAGCCGGGCGCCGGTTCGACCTTCGAGGTCTCGATCCCGCTCGCGGCGAGCGACGGCGTGCAGAAGACATTCAACGCGCCGGATCTCTCGGGCCAGTCGATCATGCTGGTGTCGGCGCAAAGCATCGAGGCGTCGCTGACCGCGCGGCGGCTACAGCGCTGGGGCGCCCAGACCTGCATGGTGTCGGATGCCGGCGTCGCACAGGCGCTGCTGCCGGAGCGCGCCTGGCACGCCATCCTGATCGACCACGCGCTTGATACCGCCGATATCGGGCAGCTCGCCGAAACCGCGCGGCTTCACGCCACCCAGCGCATCGTGATGTTCACGCCGGCAACCCGGCAGGAGCTGCAACCTTCCGCCAGCTCCGCCTTGACAGGTTATCTGGTCAAGCCGCTGCGCGCGGCCTCGCTCGCCGCCCGCCTCACCACCGCGCCGGAAGTGACAGCACCGGGTATCGCCGGTGAACTGGCGATCGATCCGCGCGACGCCGTCAAGCCGCCGCCGGCGCCAGTGAACAAGGGCCTGTCGATCCTGGTCGCGGAAGACAACGAGATCAACGCGCTGTTGATGCGTTCGCTACTCGGCCGCCTCGGTCATCACGCCGTCATCACCACCAACGGCGAAGAGGCGCTGGAATCCTGGCTGTCGGCCAGGTCAGCCGGTTCGCCCTACGATCTGGTGCTGATGGATATCCAGATGCCGCAGCTCAACGGCATCGACGCCACCCAGCGCATTCGCCAGCTGGAAGCCGGCCAGCCCGGCCGCCGCACCGCCATTCTGGCGCTGACCGCCAACACGCTGGTGGAAGACCGCTACGCCTGCTTCGAAGCCGGCATGGACGGATTTCTGATCAAGCCGCTCGATCGCGACAAGCTCGCCGAAGCATTGGCGAACCTCGCCGCCTCGCGGCACATCGCGGCGTGACCACTTGTAGGGCGGATTAGCGAAGCGTAATCCGCCGTCGCATCAAGAAAGTTGGTGGGTTACGGCTTCGCCTAACCCACCCTACGAGACCGCAATCGTATCACAGCCGCCGCAATGCGACGGTTTCGACCAGGTGATCGGCGCGCTTCTTCAGGATCAGCGTCGCGCGCGGCCGGGTCGGCAGGATGTTGTCCTCGAGATTGGCGAGGTTGGTCCGTTCCCAGATCGCGATCGCGGTGGCCGTGGCTTCCTCATCCGAAAGCAGCGCATAGCGATTGAAATACGAGCGCGGATCGTGGAATGCGGTATCGCGCAGCGCCAGGAAGCGGCGGATAAACCAGTTGCGCAGCACCGGCTCCTCGGCGTCGATATAGACCGAGAAATCGAAGAAGTCGGAGACGACAGGCACCGCCTGACCGTCCCGCGGCAGCCGGCCGGTCTGCAGCACATTGACGCCCTCGACGATCAGGATGTCCGGACGGTCGATCTCGACCCACTCGTTCGGAACGATATCGTAGGTCAGATGCGAATAGACCGGCGCCCGCACCTTGCGCCGCCCGGCCTTGATGTCGGAGAGAAACGACAGCAGCATCGGCAGATCGTAGCTCTCCGGAAAGCCCTTCTTCTGCATCAGGCCCTGCCGCTCGAGCGAGGCCTTGGTAAACAGGAAACCATCGGTGGTGACCAGTTCGACCTTGGGCCGCGGCGACCAGCGCGCCAGCAGCGCCTGCAGCACGCGCGCGGTGGTCGATTTGCCGACCGCCACCGAACCGGCGACGCCGATGATGTAGGGCACCTTCCGGTCGCGGATGCCGAGGAACTGACGCTGCGCCTGATAGAGCCGCAACGTCGAATCGACATAGATCGACAGCAGCCGGGACAGCGGCAGGTAGATGTCCTCGACCTCGCGCAGATCGAGCCGGTCGTGCATCGAACGCAGCCGTTCGAATTCGCCCGGCTCCAGCGTCATCGGCGTGTCGTCGCGCAAACGCGCCCACTGCTCGCGCGAGAAAACCCGGTAGGGATTATACTGCTGATCGGGAGCGCGAATATCCATGATGCGTCTCTTGAACTAGTCGCGCTTGCGCGAAGCTTTCTCTTCGAGTCCGGAGATGTTCTGGCGCTGGCCCAAGGCGGCTTCGACCTCTTCGAGCGTCACGCCACGCGCCTTCAGCAGCACCAGCAGATGAAACAGCAGATCCGCGCTTTCGGCGATCAGGTGATCGCGATCGTTCTCGACGGCCGCGATCACGGTCTCGACCGCTTCCTCGCCCAACTTTTTGGCGCAGTGCTCCGCGCCCTTGTCGAGCAGCTTGCGGGTGTAGGACGCCTCTCCGCCCGATGCGGCCCGTGCATCGATGGTGGCGGCCAGATCATGGACCGTAAAACGCGACATCAACTGAACTCAACTCATGCGCCCGGCTGCAGGCCGCGGCGCCATCCCGGGAACCGGTCTAGCACTTTTGTGACAGCGAGTCGTCAGGGATCGAGCCGCATCGGCAGCCCGGCCCGCACCATGTGGTCCTTGGCTTCACGTATGGTAAATTCGCCGAAATGGAATATCGAGGCCGCCAGCACCGCGGTGGCGTGGCCCTGGCGGATGCCGTCGACGAGGTGATCGAGATTACCGACACCGCCGGACGCGATTACCGGTACAGGAACACTGTCCGCGATCGCCTGCGTCAGTGGCAGGTCGAACCCCTGCCGGGTGCCGTCGCGGTCCATCGAGGTCAGCAGGATTTCACCGGCGCCGAGCGAGACCACCTCCTGGGCGTATTCGATGGCGTCGATCCCGGTGGAATTGCGCCCGCCATGGGTGAAAATCTCCCAGCGTTCGCCGCCGCCGCTGCGCTTGACCCGCTTGGCGTCGATCGCCACCACGATGCACTGCTCGCCGAACTTTTCGGCACCCTGCTTGACGAATTCCCGGTTGGAGACCGCCGCCGAATTGATCGAGACCTTGTCGGCGCCGGAGCGCAGCAGGACCTTGATATCGTCCACCGTCCGAACCCCGCCGCCGACCGTCAGCGGCATGAAGCAGGCCTCGGCGGTGCGCCGGACCACGTCCAGCATGGTGCCGCGGTTTTCGTGGGTAGCGGTGATGTCGAGAAAGCAAAGCTCATCGGCGCCGGCCGCGTCATAGGCGATCGCGGCTTCGACGGGATCGCCGGCGTCGCGCAGGTCGACGAAGTTGACGCCCTTGACCACGCGGCCGTCCTTGACGTCGAG
>JAIEPP010000664.1 GCA_019748335.1 Xanthobacteraceae bacterium | reverse complement strand
AAGACGCCCCGTCCGTTCGCTCCCGGAGCAGAGATAGCCGGAGTCGTCGCAGCGGTAGCATCCGGCGTGACCGGGTTCCGCATTGGGGAGCGGATCGCCGCTCGCATCGGCACGGGCGGCATGGCCGAGTTCGCCGCAGTCGACGTCGCACGCTGCAGCCCGATTCCAGATGGGATGTCCTTTGTCGATGCGGCCGTCATGCAGTTCACGTTCGAGACGGCATTCTATGCGCTCCATACCCGTGCCCGCATACAAGCCGGCGAGACGGTGCTCGTGTTAGGTGCAGCCGGCGGCGTCGGCATCGCCGCCGTGCAGGTCGCGCGCAATCTCGGCGCCCGCGTCATCGCAGCCGCGTCGTCAGAGGAGAAGATTGCCTTCGCCCGCCGACATGGCGCGAGCGAAGGTTTGCTTTATCCCGCCGTGATGCCCGAAGATCGCCGCGAGTTGACAACCCTCCTGAAGGGCTCGCTTGGCCCCCGCGGTGCCGACGTGGTGGTTGATCCCGTGGGCGGCTGGCTGGCGGAAGCTGCCATCCGCTGTCTCGCAGAGGCCGGCAGATATCTCGTGCTCGGTTTTACGGCTGGTATTCCGTCCTTGCCTCTCAACCTTCCGCTGCTGAAGAACGGCGACGTGCTCGGGATCAATTGGCGAACATTTACGCTGCAGCAGGATCCGCGAAACGCGGCCAACCGGCGCCAACTCCAGGACTGGTACAGGGATGGCATCCTGTCTCCCGGCATCAGCGCTGAATTCCCGCTGCACGAGGGCGGCTCGGCCATCCAACGGCTTGCTGACCGGAGCGCTGTCGGGAAAATTGTCGTAACGATCTGAACTGGCCACCCGATGGGCTGACGAAGGCAGGCGCCCTTGCCCTCCAAAATTCCCCGCGAGGCGGAATATCCGCGCCCCCGGTCCATTGGTCGCAACGGCTAGGCGGCGGGCCGAATGCCGGGCATAGTGGGCGCCTCAATTCAACCAAATACTCAAATTGTTCCTTGGAGGGGAAATGAAGCGATCCATTGCAGCCTTGGTCATGACCACGAGCCTGGTGTTTGCCGGCAGCGCCTTGTTTGCTGGCGGCGCCTTGGCGCAAACCATGGACAAGGTCGTCAAGGTCGGAAGCCTCGGCGACCAGTCGGGTCTCTACCAGGACATCGGCGGCCCCGGCTCGTCCGTCGCAGCGCAGATGGCGATCGACGATTCCGGGCTGCTGGCCAAGGGCTGGAAGATCGAGCTGATCTCGGCCGATCACCAGAACAAGCCTGACGTCGGCACCAACATCGGCAAGCAGTGGATCGACGTCGAAAAGGTCGACGTATTCGTCGACCTCGCCAGCTCCGGCGTCGGCCTCGCCATCGCCAACCTCGCCAAGGAGAAGAACGTCGTCAACCTGAACTCCGGTTCGGCGTCATCCGACCTCACCGGCGCACAGTGTTCGCCCAATACCGTGCACTGGGTCTACGACACCTGGATGCTGGCCAACGGCACCGGCAAGGCACTGGTGAAATCCGGCGGCGACAGCTGGTTCTTCCTGACCGCGGACTACGCCTTCGGCCATGCGCTCGAGCGCGACACCGCGGCGGTGGTCACCGCCAACGGCGGCAAGGTGGTCGGCGGCGTCAAGCATCCGCTCAACAACGCCGACTTCTCCTCGTTCCTGCTGCAGGCGCAGAGCTCCAAGGCCAAGATCATCGGTCTGGCCAATGCCGGCGGCGACACCACCAACGCGATCAAGCAGGCGGCGGAATTCGGCATCGTGGCCGGCGGGCAGAAGCTCGCGGGCATGCTGCTGTTCATCACCGACGTCAACGCGCTCGGATTGAAGGTGTCGCAGGGCCTGAACTTCACAGAGACCTTCTACTGGGACCTGAACGACCAGACCCGCGCCTTCACCAAGCGCTTCAACGAGAAATTCAAGAAGCAGCCGCCGACCATGGTCCAGGCCGGCGTCTATTCCTCGCTGATCCATTACTTCAAGGCGCTGGAAGCGCTCGGCGGCAATCCGCATGACGGCCGCGCCGTGGTCGCCAAGATGAAGGAATTGCCGACCGACGATCCCGTGTTCGGCAAGGGCTCGATCCGCGCCGACGGCCGCAAGATCCACCCGGCCTATCTGTTCGAGGTCAAGAAGCCGGAAGAGTCGAAGTACCCGTGGGATTACTACAAGCTGATCGCCACCATCCCGGCGGAAGAAGCCTTCATCCCGCTGGAGAAGAGCGTCTGCCCGCTGGTGAAGAAGAGCTGAGGTTTACACGTTGCGAAAGACAAAGATGCCGGTGAGAAATCGCCGGCATTTTTTGTTCGTAGGATGAGTGGAGCGCAGCGATACCCATCAACTTCACGAGCGGCGTGATGGGTATCGCTGCGCTCCACCCATCCTACGCGGCTTCAGCCCTTGGCGCCCTTGACCCGGAAAATCACCGGCACCGTGAAGCTCAAGCCCTCGTCCGCGATCAGCGGCGGCGGCGCCGGCACGGGATCGGAACGTTTCACCATCGCGATTGCGGCCTGGTCGAAGGCGGAATCGCCCGAACTCTTTTCGATCGACGCATCGAGCACGTGGCCGAACCGGTCGAGCGTGAAGCGGACGGAGATTTCGGCGGCCTTTTGCTGGCGTTCCGACGGATAGCGCTTGTGCTTGTCGAGATGCGCCACCAGCTCCTTCTGCCAGGTCGCGCGCACGCGCTGCGCGGTTGCGCCGGTGCCGATCGCGGGAGAGACCGAGCGTGTCCCCTCCGGAATGGCATCGGAGCTCGGCGTCGCCGTGGCTTCGGCGGCAACCGACTCGGTGGAAGCTGTCGCCTGCACCGCCGCGATCTTGGGATCGTCTTCCTTCGGCTTTTTCGACTCGTTCGGGGTCACTAGCCGGTCCGCTTCATCGGGATCGGTCGGCTTGTCCTGCGGCAGCTCACTTTCCTTGACCTCGGCCTTTTGTTCGGCGAGTTGCGGCGAAGCGGTGGAAGCATCGGTGTCCGGGCCCTGCGGCAGGTCGGTGGCCTCGCGGCGAACCGAAGCCAGTTCGAGACCGACCTCGATCGCGTTGGCGCCAAGCGAATCCGCGGGCTCTTCGGTCTGCAGATGGGCGATCGCCAGCGCGGCACCGCCGGCATGAAGCGCGAGCGCGATCACCGCGGCCAGAACCCACAGCCGCCGGGGTGACTTCTGTTCGTCGAGCCCGTTCACGGCTTGACTGGCGCCGGCTGCGCCGCCGCATCGGGAACGCCTTCGAGCGCCACCAGCTTGATCTTCGCATAGCCGCCGGAGCGCAGGATTTCCAGCACGTCCATCAGTTCGCCATAGGGCACGGCGCGGTCGGCGCGCAGGAAGATGTAGCGGTCCTTGCCCGCGTCGGCCATCGCATCGAGCGAGCGCACCAGATCGACCCGCTTGACCAGGTTCTCGCCGATCGCAACCGCGAGATCCGGCTTGATGCTGACATAGGTCGGCTTGTCCGGCTTCTTCTGCGGGCTCGCGGTCGAGGTCGGCAGATCGATCGGCAGGTCCACCGTCGACAGCGGCGCGGCCACCATGAAGATGATCAGCAGCACCAGGATGACGTCGATGAACGGCGTGACATTGATCTCGTGCGATTCCGCGAAATCGTTGTCGTCATCGAGATCGGTATCAGCGAGCGAAACGCCCATGCTCTACTCCGCTGCCCGGGAACCGCTGCTGACATGGGTGCGGTCGAGATCGCGCGACAACAGCCGGCCCGCGGCGCCCGAGGCGCGGCCGACCAGTTCCATGTAGCCCTTGGTGACGCGCGCGAAGTGATTGTAGAAGATCACGGCCGGGATCGCCGCCACCAGGCCGATCGCGGTCGCCAGCAGCGCCTCGGCGATGCCGGGCGCCACCACGGCCAAATTCGTGGTCTGCGATTTCGAAATGCCGATGAAGCTGTTCATGATGCCCCAGACGGTGCCGAAAAGTCCGACGAACGGCGATGTCGCGCCGATGGTCGCCAGCAGTCCCATGCCGAGCCTGATCCGCCGCGCCTCGGCGCGCACGATTTCGCCAAAGCTCGACGCGGCGCGCTCCTTGATGCCGGCATCGCTGGAAATCCCCGCCGACATTCGCGCCTCGCGCATCGCCGCCGCCAGCAGCGACGACAGCACGCTGCCTTTGGCGCCGAGGGCGAACTGCGCTTCCGCCAGCGACCTCGCGTCGGCGATCTTGTTCAGTGCCGCGCGCAACGTGCGCTGAACGATCGACAGTTCGATGATCTTGGCCATGAAGATCGTCCAGGTCACCAGCGAGGCAAAGGCAAGGCCCACCATGACCGCCTTGACCACCACGTCCGCCGACACGAACATCGACCACGGCGAGAATTCGCGCAGTTCGACCGCGGCCGCTTTCAGCAGCTGCCGTCCTTCCCGCTCGGGCGCGGGCGCGGCGGCGTCCGCAGCCGGCGCGGTGGCGGCCGACGATGCCGGCGGCTGAACCGGCTGCGCGACTTGGATCGGCTGCGCGGCTTGGGCCGGCGCGGCCGATGGCTGCGGCACAGCCGGAGCTGACTGGACCACGGGCGCTGCCGGCGCCATCTTCTGCTGGGCCGACAACGGCGTCGCCAGCGACAACATCGCCAGCGCCGGGATCACGGCGAAAGTCATGCGAGAAAGGGTGTTATTCATACTTCGGCCCAGTAGCGGATCAGGTTGTGATAGATGCCGGTCAATTTGACCGTTTCGGGGTCATCCCGGCCCAGCCGCTCCACCAGCGCCTGGATCGCGGTGTCGAGATCGAAAATCAGGCTGCGAGCGTGAGCCTCCCGTACCATGCTCTGCAACCAGAAAAAAGACGCCACCCGCATACCCCGGGTGACCGGCGTGACCAGATGCAAACTAGACGCAGGATAAAGCACGAGGTCCCCGGCGGAGAGCTTTATTTCGTGGGATCCGTAGAGGTCCTCGATCACCAGTTCCCCGCCATCATACTCGTCCGGCTCGGATAAAAACAACGTGACCGACAGGTCGGTCCGGATCCTCAGGCCGGTGAGGCGGTCTCCCCGCACCGCATTGTCGACATGGACGCCGAAATGGTGGCCGTCGGAGGCGGCGTAGCGGTTGAACAGCGGCGGAAAGATCTGCAGCGGGATCGCCGCTGAAATGAATTTCGGGCTCGCGGTCAACGCCGACAGCACGCGGTTGCCGAGCTTGCGCGCAACCTCGCTGTCCGGCGGCAGTTGCTCGTTCCGCTTCACCATCGCCGACTGGGCGCCCGCGGTGGAACGGCCGTCCTCCCAATCGGATTCATCCATGATGCGGCGGAAGTCCGCCACATCGGCCTTGCTCAATACTTCAGGGATGCAAATCAGCATTCCACCTGCATCCCCGTTATGCGGTTAGAACCGCGCCGACAGAATCATGCTTGCACTGCGGCCGGGTGCGACATACACGAACGGCGTCGCACTCTGATACAGCGCATCGTAGTAGAGCTTGTTGGTAAGGTTCGCGATGTACAGCTTGGCGGTCCAGTTCTTGTCGATCTTGGCTTCCGCAAACGCATCGAAGCGCCAGTAGCTGGGGATCGACGTGCCCTGGTTGGCGGCGAGCAGGGTGCCGCCGTACATCTTGGACCGGTACACCGCCGTCCCGCCGATTTCCCAGACATCGGTGAGCTGATATTTCGAGAGCAAGCTGAACGACTGGTGCGCGACGTTGGCAAGCTTCAGGCCGACATTGGTCGGATAGATCAGCGGCTGCGCAGACGGAGCGAGCGACTTCGTCACTTCCGACTGCATCAGGACGAGTCCGCCCATCACACTCCATTTGTCGGTGATGTTGCCGCCGATACCGAGATCAATACCGCGGATGCGATAGGCGGCACCCGCACTGATGCAGGATATGCCGCCGGTAATACCGATGGGGTAGCTACATCCCGGAACCGCAGCAGCCGCGGTGGCGTTTGCGACGTTGCGCGCCTCGCGCGCGTTTTCCTTCTCGGTCTGGAACAATGCCGCCGTCAGCAGCACATGGCGGTCGAACAGTTCCCACTTGGTGCCGAGCTCGATGGCCTTGTTCTTTTCCGGCCCGAAGATCTGGGTGTTGTTGCCGTTGAGCGCGGGAGCGAGACCGCCATATGCAGAACTGGTACCGTCGAACTCGGCGCCCACCGGGTTGGATGACGTCGCATACGCGACGTAGACACTGCCGATCGGCAGCGGCTTGAGCGTCAGGCCAAGGTTGAAGTTCGGCAATCCAACCTGCTGGGCTTGCGTGCCGAACGTGTTCGCGACGTTGTTGACCGTCCCAAAACCGCTGACCTTGATATTATAGTCGTCGTAGCGAATGCCACCGTTGAGAATGACAAAATCGTTGTAGTTGGCGGTGTCGATCAAATACACGCTCTTGGTGTCGATGGCGACCTTGGTCGCCAGGCCAGTCAGATTCGTCGGGCCGCTAAACGGCAGGAAGGTAAATTGCGGATTGAAAATGCTGACATTCGGTAGCGATCCCGAGCCGCTGAACCCG
>JAIEPP010000677.1 GCA_019748335.1 Xanthobacteraceae bacterium | reverse complement strand
GACTGGAAGCCGATCGTCTGGACCGAGGAAGAGCGCAAGAAGGGCCAGGCCTGGGGGCTGAAGACGATCGAGTCGTTTCACACGCATGGGACTCCGCTAGTGTGAGGGGGTGGGAAAGGATCAGGCAACTAGGGTTCTAAAGACTCTGAGCTATAGTCGATGAATGGCCATGCAATCATGTAGCGGCCGTCGAGTTGATGAGAGCTGCTAGCCTTTTGGCGAGAATAGATGACTAATTTCCGAATTGAGACGCCAGCGCAGTTCTTCGAATACATCGTAACGACTGACGTCGCGGAGTTTCTAGATCGCCAGCCGAATCTCCGCGCCGCTTATCACGCTTGTATTTCTCTTCTCAGTTATCGTGACTGGGTTTGGAAAGCGCATGTCGGAGATATCTGGTTCATCCAAGGTGCGAAGCAACCGGCACTTGGTACGAAGGGAGAATTTCAGAAAGCACTCATCGATTTTGACGGAAGCTTCCGGGTCGTAAGAGAGATTGCGAATTTTTCAAAACATATGACTGACAGTAGCAATACAATTGTGCATGAAATTGGCCCGCTTAATACAGCAGCTTTCAATGAATTACCATTTAATGGCTTCGAGCGGCTCATCACCGTGACCATAGGGGGCACAGATCACGACGTTCGTCTAAGCGTACGCAACAATTTGTTGGCCTGGCAAAAGCTCAACATTGAGAACGCATGGTGATTTGCCTGCCCGTCGCCCTGCGACAAATTAACCCGACGGGCAAATTTCTGCGTTTCCGAAACCCCAAATCAGTCGTTTAATAAGCCCATCCTGTTCCGGCAAGAGGGGCGGTCGCGCGTCGTCACGAACGTGGGATGGGATGTGGTGGACGCGAGAGCGTTGGCGTGCATGGCGGTCACAGGGCGGGTTGAACCTCGTGAGGGATCGCAGGCGCGCGAAACGAACGACGCCGGAGCGTACGGCAAAACCGTGTGGGCCTGGCATCCATTGCTGATGTCAAGCTGGTGGAGGCGAAGTCGGATCAACCGGTTCGATCAGCCTTAATCCGCCAGCGACGGTGACAAAAACGAATTCGTCGCCGGGGCGAGCGCGGCATAAGCCGTAAAGCCATTGCGTGGGGGATGCCGGAGTGTTTCCGCTGAACCTGTATGCTCGTGTGCGCTACTATGTGCTTCATTTGGCACGCGAGACCGCGGGTGCAGCGCGCACCGGCATTCCCCGCACCCTCTTTCTCGGGGGTGAACACCATCAAGCCTCGGGCGCGTCGCGTCGCGAGAATGCGACGGCGTGGGGCTGAAGACGACCAGAGTCGTTTTACTGCGGATCGATTGGCGGGAAGAAAAGTGCATCCAACTTGTGTGCACCCTTAGGTTAAAATACGAACTGTTGTTTCGTTTCCGTTTCACGGCTTTGTGCCGTCGCCGGCTTCAGCGTCGATTTCGACAACACCGGAAAGATTGCCGGTGACCATTTATGCGGCCTACGCGTTTTCTTCCGTTCCGGGCGCCGGCTATTTATCGAGCAGAAATATGTCATTATTTTTAATGGGTTGGGCGCATTTTGGAGCAGGCCGCCGCGCTTCGGCCGACCGATATCCGGGCGAACGCGACAACGCGTCCGTTCACCTTGCACATGCCTGAGGGTAGCCGTGATATCGCGGGTGTGTATGATGGCTTGCGGCATACGGTCTGGCGCCAGCTGGGGACCGTGCTTGCTGTTCGGGAACGAGCTGGCCCCACAGCGACGATGAACACGCAGACTCGCGAAACCTCTGTCCCTCCGAAAGGCGAACGTCACCGATTGACGGTGCTTTTCTCTGACCTCGTCGGGTCCACCGTTTTGGGCAGGGATATGGAGTCGGAACACCTGTCCGAACTCCTGGGCCAGCTGCGGGAGATCTGGCATCGCGCGGTGGCCAAGCACGGCGGTCGCGTGATCAGAACGCAAGGCGACGGTGCTCTCGCGGTGTTCGGCTATCCCCGGTCGGGCGAGGATGACGGGCGCCGTGCCGCGGAAGCCGCACTCGATATTCACCTGTGGGTCGGGCAGGTGCGCCACGATGGTGCGTCGCCGGCTCTGATGCCGCTTCGAATGCATTCCGGTATCCACGCCGGCACCGTGCTCCTGATGGAAGGGGATATCGAGTCCGGCCGGTATGACCTGATCGGCGATGTCGTGAACACGGCGGCGCACTTGTCGCGCCACGCTGCCCCGGGCCAGATCCTCGCCAGCATCGATGCGCTTGGGCCGCATGCGAACTTCTTCGAGCTCGGCGGCTATCTTCAAACATCGGGTGCGGCGGCCGAAATGCCGCAGGCGCGGGTAGTGCTGAGACGAAGCACGGCGACCCGGCGATTTGAGGCAACCTCTCGCCGCGGCTTGACCCCCTTCATTGGTCGCAATGAGATATTCAGCTTCCTGACTGGCTTTCTCGGCGAGGCAGAGCCGGCGACGCAACGTTGCGCGCTCGTCATCGGTGGTCCCGGCCTTGGGAAGACGCGTCTGCTGGAAGAAGTGCTGCGACACTGCGGCACCGAAAAATTCAGGCTGCTGCGGGGCAGCTGCGAGAGTTATGTCGGTGCCGAGGTCCTGCAACCGTTCCTGCAGATGCTGCGCGCCTGCCTCGGAATACGACCGGACGCATCGATCGTCGAGGCTGACGAGACTGCCCGCGCCGCCTTGCAGCCATGGGCCGCCCAGCTCGGTCCGCGTGCTGAATCGATCCTCAAGCTGGCATCGACCGGCGCCGATGCACGCGGCGGCCGGATGACCGTCGATGGCGTGGTCGGTGACCTGCTCGGGTTCTTTACTGCATTATCCGCGCAGGGTGCGTTGGTGCTGGTGATCGACGACTGGCAATGGTCCGACGACGCGAGCCGGCAGTTGCTGGAGGCACTGCTGCAATTGCCCAATGGACCGCGCGTCATCCTCGCCAGCCGGCCGCGCGACGACGGCACCGAGTGGATTTCCAGCGCGCCGCACCTGCTGCTGGAGCCGTTTCAAGGACCGGAGACCGACCTTGCCGTACGACGCTGGGTGCCACAGGCGGATCCCTTCCTGGTGGCCCGCGTTCACAGCTATGCAGGCGGGGTGCCGCTGTTCATCGAGGAGCTGTGCCATTCCATTTCGGCCAATGACCCTGCTTCGTTCGAAATGCGCAGCAAGCAGGGCTGGATCGCCACGCTGGTCGCCTCGCGGCTGGCGCGCCTGCCGCCGGACGAAGTGAACGTGGTGCGGGCCGCTGCGGTCATCGGAAACACGGTGCCGAACGGGTTGCTGGTTTCGGCCTGCGGCAGCGAGCCGGACCCGGCAACGGTGCGGGCATTGGCCGAGGCGGATTTTCTCTATGCCGATCCCGCGGGCGGTGGATTGCGCTTCAAACATGGCATCACGCGGGATGCGGTGTACGACACCATCGGCCTGCACGAGCGCCAAGCGTTGCACAAGCGTATCGAGACCACGTTGTTGGCGCGGTCCGAGCAGACCGATCGTGAAGACACGCTGGAAGCCCTCGCCCACCACTCGCGCGGCGCAGGTCATTGGGAAAGCGCGGCCCACTATGCCGAACGTGCCGGCGACAAGGCCATGGCTGCGTTCGCGCTGGATCGTGCCCGTGCCCAGTATCAGGTTGCCATGCAGTCGCTGGATCGCGTGCCGGATCGCTCGCGCCAGCAGTCGCTGCGATGGTGCCTGCTGTCCAACAAGTTGGGCATGGCCAACATATTCGATCCGCTCTCGTTGACTGACGATATCAGTGTGTTCGAGCAGGCGGTGGCGATAGCGACCTCGCTCGGCGATACCAGCGCGATGGCCAACTCATATGAATGGCTTGGCTACATGTGCTACGGGTTCGGTCGCTTCCGCGAGGGTGTGACACACACAAGGAAAGCGCTGGAATTGGCGCGCGAGATCGGTGATCACCGCCTGATCGCCCAGATCGAAACTGTGCTGGGCCAGATTCTCGCCGCAAGCTGTCAATACGACGAAGCCACCGCCTTGATCGACGCCGCCATCTCGACCAAGCAGCAAAGCAGCCGCCGGCATGGCGCCATCGCCATCGGCTCGGCCTATGCGTTGTCGTGCAAGGGCAGCGTGCTCGCCGATCGCGGCGATTTTGACGGCGCCCATGAGTGCTTCAATGAAGCGACGGCGCTGGTCGAAGGTTCGACCCACCCCGTCGTCAGTTCGGTGCGCAATTGGGTGTCGGTCTCGCTGATCTGGCAGGGCCGCTGGCAGGAAGCGGAGCGACTTGCGGTCGAGGGCGCACGCGTCGCCGAAAACATGCGCAGCCTGTTGCTGCTGGCGGCATGTCGCGCCGCGTCGGGATTTGCCCGCTGGTCGGCGACAGGCGATGCCGATGGCTTGCAGCAATTGCGCAACGCCGCGCAATGGATGGAACGGCGAAACTTCCACTTCTACACTTCGGTTCAATATAGCTGGCTGGTCGAAGCGGCGGCGGCCGAAGGGGATGTCGAAACCGCACGGCGGTACGCCGCCCATGTCCTGGGCCGGGCGCGCGAAGGTGAGCGGATCGGCGAGGCGGCGGCGTGCCGCTCGCTTGCGAAGCTCGCAGCCCAGCGCGGGGATTTCGGACGAAGCCAGCGCTGGTTGCGGCGGGCCGAAACCTCGGCGGGCTGGCGAGGTTCGCTGCGCGACGCGGCGCTTAATCTGGCCGCGCGCGGCGAACTTCTCGCGCGGCAGGGGCAGGCTGGCGCGGCCCATCAGACCGTGACCGAAGCCGCCGCAAAACTAGGCGTGCTTGGCATGAATTGGCACGCGGAACAGGCGATCCGGTCTTTGACCGGCGCGCCGGTCAGCCGATATGGCATTCGTCCTTGAGCGTCTTGGCGACCAGCTTTGCCAGCACGTCGAAACCATCCTGGCTGGGATGAAATTCATTGGCCCATAGCAGCTTGTAATCCTGCTGATAACGGGGATCCAATTCCAGCTTGCCGGCGGTGGCGACCGGAAACACGCGGCCCGGATACTCGGCTGCGACGGTCGCCACCATCCTGCCGACCCGGTCGATCAGACGTCGCACCACTTCTCGTGACACGGTCAGGTCGGTGATGCCGGCGGCGCTGAAGATTGGCGCCAGCCACGGGCCCGACGCCGGGTCCTTTCGGCCGTCGGGAATCGAATGATCGTAGCCATGGATCAGGATGGGAATGTTCGTGAAGTCCTTTAACTCGTGGACGACGCAATTGAGGATGGCCCGATAGAAGTTGGCGATGGCGACGTCGATGAACGCGTGAACCACTTCCTCGATCAGCAGGTCTTCGCCGGCGGCCGGTGGCTGGCGCAGCATCTTGTATAACGGTGATTCCTTCGGTGCGATGTTGTAGCGATACACCACGTCATTTCCGCCACCACCGATCACCAGCGCCTGCGGTGCCGGCTCGGAGGGATCGGGATTTTTAAAACAGTTTCTCAAATCTTCCAGGCTGCTGGCGCTGGCCATCTGCTGAAGGCGTGCGCCGGGCGTGCCGAAACGATGGCTGGTACCGACGACGTATCCGAGAGTCTTCAGCGATGATGTCAGGCTCGGCCGAAAGATGATGGGCGGGAATTGAAACAACCAGGAATCGCCGAGCGTCGCGAGCGGGATCGCCGTCGTTGTCAATCGCTTGTCGGCGTCCTTGATCTGATAGGCATGGGGATCATGGAACGCGCCGGCAGGCGACGAGCGGAATGAACGGAAATCGTTGGCGGTCAGCATTCTGGTCTCCAGGGCAAGGGTGAGGGGAGAGCCGGGCAACCCCGGCAGCCTTCCGTCGATACTCAGAGTCAGCGGGGCGGGACCGGCACGCATCCGCAGCGGCGATTCCACCAATGCGCTGAAGAAACCCAGCATCACGGCCAGTGCCGGATCCGCTCCGGGACACGAATGGGTGGGGTGACCCGCGACCCTGCGGTTGCCGCCGAAGGCATGATAAAGGTCCTGACGGCCTTCCCCGAGATTTTGCTGGGTAGCGGAGACCGCACCGGCGACGATGATGTCCCCCGGCTTGACCGCAACCTGGTGTTCGCCCGCTCCCAGCGTGTGCGGAGTGACGGCGGTCCGCCATATCAATTCGGGCACCGCGCGCAGCTGCATCGCCGGGATGAAGTCGTCGCGCAGCCGGTTGAGGGCGTCGGTGAAGTTCGGTTTCGGGGTGCCGGCATAGCGTCCGCGCAACGACCACAGGGTTCCTTCGCGCAGCCATTCGTTCAATATCCGGCGCAGGTTGCCTTCGACGGTCGGAATGAAGCCCATCATGGCGCCGGCGACTGTGCGCGCCACAAAAGCGACGTCGCCAGCGGCCCGTGGAGAGTCGAGGACCGCCCGCGTGACAGGTGCGCGGATCGTTGTGCCGAACCGGTTGAGGAAACCGATCATGGCGTGGCGTACCGCCGCGCCATGCGCGGAGCCGATCGCCGTCACTTCCTGATTTGGATGGGGCTGGAAGATGTAGCGCGAGGGTGAAAGGAAATG
>JAIEPP010000660.1 GCA_019748335.1 Xanthobacteraceae bacterium | reverse complement strand
ACTCACTGTGATCAAGCGCAACGGCCGCCGGGTGCCGTTCGACCGCGACAAGCTGGTGCGCTCGCTGCAGATCAGCCTGCGCAAGCGGCCGGTCGATCCTGAACGGGTCGAGACGATGGTCTCGGCCATCGTGCGCGAACTCGAGAGCGGCGGCGAGGCCGAAGTCTCGTCGGAAGCCATCGGCGAGATCGTGATGGAGCATCTGCGCGGGCTCGACGACGTCGCCTATGTCCGCTTCGCGTCCGTGTATCGCAATTTCCGCGAGGCCAAGGACTTTGAGACCGTGCTGGGCGAACTCTCCGCCGAAGACGACGCGCGGGTCGCCACGTTGCGCAAATGATCTTCCGCATTCTGGAAGACCAGTACGCCCAGAAATCCAGAGAGGCGAAAGCCGCCGACCAGCGCTTCATGCAGTTGGCACTGGCGCTCGGCCGGCGCGGGCAGGGCCGCACCTGGCCAAATCCCGCGGTCGGTGCCGTCGTGGTCAAGGACGGCGTCATCGTCGGCCGCGGCTGGACCCAACCCGGCGGACGCCCGCATGCCGAACCCGAGGCGCTCAGGCGCGCCGGCGAGGCGGCGCGCGGCGCCACCCTCTATGTGACGCTGGAGCCCTGTTCGCATTTCGGGAAATCGCCGCCCTGTGTCGATGCGGTGATTGCCTCCGGCATTGCGCGGGTGGTGTCGGCCATCGAGGATCCCAATCCGGAGGTGGCGGGGCAGGGCCACGCCAAACTGCGCAGGGCCGGTATCGTCGTCGATGTCGGCTTGGGCGCCGCCGAAGCCGCGCACGACCACGCCGGGCACTTCCGCCGCATCCGCGACAAGCGCCCGCATGTGATCCTGAAACTCGCGGTCTCCGCCGACGACAAGATCGCCGCGGCCGGCCACAAGCCTGTCGCAATCACGGGTGAGGTGGCAAAAACACGCGTGCATCTGCTGCGCGCGCAATGCGACGCCATCCTGGTCGGCATCGGCACCGTGCTGGCGGACGATCCCTTGTTGAACTGCCGCCTGCCGGGCATGGAAGCCCGCTCGCCGGTGCGCGTGGTGCTGGACCGCGCCTTGCGCATACCCGGCACCAGCAAGCTCGTTCATTCCGCGCGCCAGACCCCGCTGTGGGTGATGGCTTCGGACCTCGCCGAGGCCCCGGCTGCCGCCAGGCTTGGCGCAGCGGGCGCGCAGGTGATCCACGTCGGCGCCACGGCCAACCCGCCGGGGCTTGATCTGGCGGCCGTGCTGCACGCGCTCTCTGACAAGGGCATTTCGCGGCTGATGGTCGAAGGCGGCGCGCGGGTGGCGTCCTCCTTTGTCGCAGCAGGCCTCGTCGACGAAATCTGGCTGCTGCGCGGCCCAGAAAACGTCGGCGCCGACGGCATTCCCGCGCTGGACGCATTGCCGCTGTCGGCGATCACGCAGTCGTCGGGCTTCAAGGTTCGTGCTAGCGAGACGCTGGATAAGGACACTCTGACCATCTTTGAGCGCGTGTAATGTTCACCGGAATTGTTACCGATATCGGCGAGATCGTCGCCCTGACGCCGACCGCGCAGGGCCAATTGCACCGCATGCGCATCGCCTGCGTCTACGACCAGAAGACCATTGCCGACGGCGCCTCGATCGCCTGCAACGGCGTCTGCCTGACCGTGGTCGGCTCCGGCGTCGACGGCGGCAAGACCTGGTTCGAGGTCGATGCCGCCGCCGAGACACTCGGCATGACCACGGCCAAACATTGGACCAAAGGCACAAAACTCAATCTCGAGCGGGCGCTGAAGATCGGCGACGAACTCGGCGGCCACATCGTCGCCGGCCATGCCGACGGCATCGCCACCATCGTCAAGCGCGACGATCTCCCTGACATGGCGCGGTTCGAGCTGCGCACGACGCGGGAACTGGCCCGCTTCATCGCCACCAAGGGCTCGATCACGCTGGATGGTGTGTCGCTCACGGTGAATACGGTCGAAGACGTCGTGTTTTCGGTGCTGATCATCCCGCATACGCTCAGCGTCACCACGCTCGGCGCCTGGCGCGCCGGCAGCGAGGTCAATATCGAGGTCGACCTGATGGCCCGCTATGCGGCGCGGCTGTCGGAAATGAAGTGACAGGGTGTCGTGTGGCGCCTAAAACGCCGCCCAATCCCTCGTGGTGAGCAGGCGCTTGCGCCGTCTCGAACCATGAGGCCCGAATATATCCGCATCTTTCGAGACGCGGCCGAAAGGGCCGCTCCTCAGGATGAGGACCGAGCAGGACGGAAAGTAGTTGAATGGCAGACGCACGGCGCGCACCGCTGAAGGACCAGACCGACATCAAGGGCGCGCGCGCGCTGATCGTCGAGGCGCGGTTCTATGACGACATTCAGGATGCGCTCTTGGAAGGCGCCGTCATCGAGCTGAAGGCCGCGGGTGTCAGCCATGACGTCATCACCGTGCCCGGTGCGCTGGAGATTCCGGCTGCGATCGCGATTGCGATCGACGCGGCTGAGGCGAGCGGCAAGCCTTATGATGCGGCCATCGCGCTCGGCTGCGTGGTGCGGGGCGATACCATCCATTTCGAGATCGTCTCGATCGAATCCTCGCGCGCGCTGATGGATCTTGCGGTGATCAGGAAATTTCCGCTCGGCAACGGCATCATCACCGTCAATACCGAGGCGCAGGCCTGGGCGCGGGCGCGGGCCAGTGAACTCAACAAGGGCGGCGACGCCGCGCGCGCGGCACTCGCGATGCTGCGGATCAAGCGCCGGCTGGCAAAGGCCTGACGATGGCAGACAGCAAGAAGCCCGCCAAAGGCCCCGACAGGAAAGCCAACCGCCGCGGCGCGGCGCGGCTGGCCGCGGTGCAGGCGCTGTACCAGATGGACATCGGCGGCACCGGCATTGACGACATCTTCGCCGAGTTTGAAAGCCACTGGCTCGGCGGCGAAGTCGAGGGCGAAAAGTATCTTCCGGCGGAAGCGGCGTTCTTCCGCGACGTCGTCTCCGGCGTGGTGCGCGACCAGGCCAAGCTCGATCCCCTGATCGATGACGCGCTGTCGAAAGGTTGGCCCTTGAAGCGGATCGACGCCATTTTGCGTGCGGTGCTGCGGGCCGGTTCGTATGAGCTTGAACACCGCAAGGATGTGCCCGGCCGCGTGGTCGTGTCCGAATATGTCGATGTCGCGCATGCCTTTGTCGAAAAGGAAGAGACCGGCATGGTCAACGCCGTGCTCGACCAGATCGCGCGGCAATTTCGCGCCGATGAGTTCGCACGTGGCTAGCGTGAAGCCCGCGTCCGGCGAGGATTCGCTGATCGCGCGCTATTTTCGGCCGATCGCGACCGACCCGGGCGCCTTCCAGCTCGACGACGACGCCGCGGCCCTGATGCCTGATGGCAACGACATCGTGGTGACGACCGACGCCATTGTCGAAGGCGTGCATTTCCTGCCCGACGATCCGCCCGACACGGTCGCGCGCAAGGCGTTGCGGGTAAACCTTTCGGATCTCGCGGCCAAGGGCGCTGCGCCTGCCGGCTTCGTGCTGACGCTGGCGCTGCGCAACGCCGATGAGGCATGGCTGAAGCCATTCGCGGCAGCGCTCGGCGAGGATGCCAGGCAGTTCGGCTGCCCGTTGCTGGGCGGCGATACGGTTTCGACGCCCGGTCCGCTGATGATCTCGGTCACCGCGTTCGGCCGGGTGCCGCCGGGTAAAATGGTTCATCGCAGCGGTGCCAAGCCAGGCGACCGCGTGATGGTGACGGGCACGATCGGCGACGCCGCGCTGGGACTTGCCGTGCTGAAGGGCGGCAAGGTCCACGCCGACACCGGCGCGATTGCCGCGCGGGAAATGCTGGTCGGGCGCTATCGCGTGCCGCAGCCGCGCGTGGCGCTGGCGGAAGCCGTTCGCGGCCATGCCAGCGCGGCGATGGACGTGTCGGATGGCTTGGCGGGTGATCTCGCAAAGCTCTGCGGCGTGTCTGACGTGTCCGCGGTGATCGACCTTCAGTCAGTGCCGCTATCGGATGCCGCACGGGATCTGGTGTCGCGCGGAATCGTCGGTTTGGAAACGCTGATCGCGGGCGGCGACGATTACGAGATTCTGTGCACGATCCCGGAGGATCGCGTCGAAGGGTTCGCGGCTGCGGCGCAGCGTGCCGGCGTGCCGGTCCATTCGATCGGGGCCATCGTCGCGGGAGTGGCTGCGCCCAAATTCGTCGACAAACAGGGCAGGGAGATCGTGCTGGAACGGATGTCCTACAGCCATTTCTGAAGGCGGTGGCATTAACCGCGCGGGCTTTATTTCCCTTTAGCCATTGCAATTTTGCAGGAAACCTATACGTGTAGCGACATTCGATTACCGCCGTGCCTTTTTGAACGCGCCCCTCGGGGCTTCTTCCAGAGACATCGTCGAGAACGGATTTGAATCCGCGCGATCTTCGCGCGGAATTAAAAGCCTATGTGCTTTGGAGAAGATAAAATGGCTACAGGAACAGTGAAGTGGTTTAACGGTCAAAAGGGTTTCGGCTTCATCGAGCCGAGCGATGGCAGCAAGGATGTGTTCGTTCACATCTCCGCCGTCGAGCGCGCCGGTCTCGGCGGCCTGGCTGAAGGTCAGAAGGTTCAGTTCGAACTCAAGACCGACTCGATGCGCGGCAAGGTCAGCGCAGAGAACCTGTCGATCGTCTAAGACCTCGACATAAGACCTCGAAGCGGTCGTTTTCACGGATGTACTGAAACGGCCAGTGAGCCCGCCTGTCCCGACAAGGGGTTAGGCGGGTTTTTGCGTTTTGCAGCTACGGAAGCGCCCAGCCTCGGCTGAGCCAGCGATTTGCCGGGTTTTTACCCATGATTCCTTTCCAAATTCGACGTTTTTTGCCCCTCGCGGCGTTGCGCCGGGGAGACGATTTTGGCATGGTCCCGCCGATTTGAGGCCGCCCTTTTGGGCAGGGATGGCCTCCTTTTTATGCGCCTGCCGCTTCTGCGGAGAAGGCGTGGGGTCGTTCAAGAAAATCTGAGGCAACGTCAATGACAGCATTATGGGTGATTGTGCTCTGCGGAGCGCTTTCGATCGTTTACGCCATCTGGGCGACGGCATCCGTGTTGAAAGCGGACGCCGGCAATCCGCGCATGCAGGAGATCGCAGCCGCGGTCGCCGAGGGCGCGCAGGCCTATCTCAAGCGCCAATACATGACGATCGCCATCGTCGGCGTCGTGATCTTCGCGCTTTTGGCCTATTTCCTCGGCATGCTCGTCGCGGTCGGCTTCCTGATCGGCGCGGTACTGTCGGGGGCTGCCGGCTTCATCGGCATGAACGTCTCGGTTCGCGCCAACGTACGTACCGCGCAGGCGGCGACGATCTCGCTTGCCGGCGGACTTGAGCTCGCCTTCAAGGCCGGCGCGATCACCGGCATGCTGGTCGCCGGTCTGGCACTGCTCGGCGTCACCATCTATTTCGCCTATCTGACCCAGTACCTGGGCCTAGCTGCCAACAGCCGCACCGTGATCGACGCGATGGTCGCGCTCGGCTTCGGCGCTTCGCTGATCTCGATCTTCGCCCGTCTCGGCGGTGGCATCTTCACCAAGGGCGCTGACGTCGGCGGCGATCTCGTCGGCAAGGTTGAGGCCGGCATTCCCGAGGACGATCCGCGCAACCCGGCCACCATTGCCGACAACGTCGGTGACAACGTCGGCGATTGCGCCGGCATGGCCGCCGACCTGTTCGAGACCTACGCCGTGACCGCGGTCGCCACCATGGTGCTCGCCGCGATCTTCTTTGCGACTTCGCCGCTCCTGGTGAACATGATGACGCTGCCGCTCGCCATTGGCGGCGCCTGCATCATCACCTCGATCATCGGCACCTTCTTCGTCAAGCTCGGCGCCAGCCAGTCCATCATGGGCGCGCTGTACAAGGGCCTGATCGTGACCGGCGTCCTGTCGCTGCTGGCGGTTGCCGGCGTCATCAACTGGCTGATCGGCTTCGGTCCGCTGGCGGGCGTGAAATACACCGGCATGGCGCTGTTCGAATGCGGCGTCGTCGGTCTCGTCGTCACCGGCCTGATCATCTGGATCACCGAATACTACACCGGCACCGACTATCGCCCGGTGAAGTCGATCGCGGCGTCCTCGGTCACCGGTCACGGCACCAACGTGATCCAGGGTCTGGCGATCTCAATGGAATCGACCGCCGGTCCGGCGCTCGTGATCATCGCCGGCATCCTCGTCACCTACAGCCTTGCCGGCCTGTTCGGCATCGCGATTGCGACCACCACGATGCTGGCGCTGGCCGGCATGATCGTGGCGCTCGACGCCTTCGGCCCCGTCACCGACAACGCCGGCGGCATCGCCGAAATGGCCGGTCTGCCGAAGGAGGTCCGCAAGGCCACCGACGCGCTCGACGCGGTCGGCAACACCACCAAGGCGGTCACCAAGGGCTACGCGATCGGCTCGGCCGGTCTCGGCGCGCTGGTGCTGTTCGC
>JAIEPP010000327.1 GCA_019748335.1 Xanthobacteraceae bacterium | reverse complement strand
GGGCGGCGTTGATCGCCGTTTCCTTGGCAGGTTCGGCCACGCTCGCGCGCGCCGACATCAAGGACTACGAATTCCAACTGGTCGACAAGACAGTCAAGAAGGGGGAAGCGACCATCTCGGTCCGGTTGGTCCACAAGCCCGACGGCAAGCCGGTTCCCGATGCGGTGATCTTCGCAAAGAGATTGGACATGGCTCCGGACGGCATGGAGACGATGAAGACGTCGATCGAGGCGATGCCGAGTACGGAGCCGGGCGTCTATAAGTTCAAGGCCGCCATAACGATGGAAGGTGGCTGGCAATTGTCCCTCGGCGCCAAGGTTCAGGGCGAAACCGGGACGGTCGAAAGCAAGCTCGTCCTCAAGGCCACGCCGTGATCCGCGTAGGCCGAGGCACGCGCTTCGCTGCAATTGGAGCGGCCGCAGCGGTGCTGTGGTTGTCCCCGGCCTTGGCGGCCGAGCAGACTTTGCCCGGAGCTACCGCGGAAAGCGTCGTGGCGGTTGCCAAGCGCCTCAACCCGACGGTGGCGGCGGCCGCGCTCGAGTTCGATGCAGCGGTTCACAAGATCGGGACGGCGGGCGTATTGGCTGACCCGACACTCATTCTCGAGGCTTGGGACGTCAACCGGCAGGGCGTGGGACAGCGCCGCATAGGCATCGACCAGGAGCTCAAGCTTTGGGGCAAATACGGCCTCGAGCGCAACGTCGCCACGGCCGACGCCGATGCCGCAAAATTCCAAGGCCGTGCCACCGTGACCGAACTCATCGCGCAGGTCATTGCAGCACATGGCGAATACAATGCGGCGTATGAAGCCGTTGGGGTCGCCACCGAAATCAAGCGGCGGTACGACGAGACGCTCGGATTGTTGCGTTCGCGATACGGCACGACATCGGTCGACCGGCAGGACGTCATCAAGGCCGAGATCGAAGCGGCTACCGCCGACGGCGACGTCGTCCGCCGACAAGGCGAACAGAAGGCAGCGGCGGCCAGGCTGAATGCCCTGATCGGCCGTCCGTCCCTGGCGCCCTTGGCAGCGCCGACCGGCTTTAGAGCCCTCAAGGCGGTCAGCCTCGCGCAGGTTCAGGCGCTCGCGCGCTCTGCCAACCCGATGCTGGCGCTGGCCGGAGCTCAGAGCAATTCTGCGGCCCAGACCAAATCCCTTACCGACCTCAACTACTATCCCGACGTCACGCTCGGCGCGAAATACGTGCAGCGGCCCGGGACCGAGGATACCGGCGAGTTCATGCTCGGCGTCAAGCTGCCGCTGCACTATGAGGTCAAGGACGCCGAACAGCGGGCTGCGGGTGCGCGTCTCGGCGCAGCGCAAGCCCGCGGCGAGGCGCTGCGGCTGCGGGTCGACGGACAGATCGCCGACGCATGGTTCAGCGTCGATGCTCTTCGCAAAGTCGTGCAGATCTACGCATCGCGCCAATTGCCGCCTGCACGATCATCCCTCGACAACGCGCGGAACGGTTTCCAAGCCGGCACGTCCGATCTTTCCTCGGTTTTCGAGGCGGAGCGCAGGCTTCGTGCCGTCCAACTCGACCTGCTGAAGCTCAAGGTAGAACTTCAGACGAAATACGCCGAAATGGAACGTCTGGCCGGGGGTTCGCTATGAGATGGCCAGTAGGTGCTTTGTTAGCCTTTACGGCGATCCTGGCCGCCGGAGTGGTCGGATTGGCCGTCGGACGTTCAAGCGCTCCGCTTCCAGGATGGCTGTCCGCCGTACTTCCCGCAGCGGCAAAGCCAAGTTCCGCTCAACCGGCTGCGACCGGACCGATCGTCTACTACCGTGATCCGGACGGCGCGCCCGATTATTCCATGACGCCCAGGAAGACGCCGTCGGCCAAGGAATATTCGGCCGTCCGCGCCAGCGAAGATGTGAGCTTCGAGGAGCAGGCCCCGGAAGCCATGACTGCGAAGGGCGGCGAACGCGGGCGGATCAAATTCTACCGCAATCCCATGGGCCTTCCGGACACGTCGCCGACGCCGAAAAAGGATTCGATGGGGATGGATTATCTCCCCGTATATGAGGGCGAACAGGACGACGACTCGTCCGTCAAAGTCAGCGCGGGCAAGCTGCAGAAGGCAGGCGTCCAGACAGAGGTCGCGGAACGCCGCACCTTGAATACGATGATCCGGGCACCGGGCACGGTACAGCAGGACGAGCGTCGCGTTTCCGTCGTCTCGCTCCGGTTCGAGGGCTTCATCGACACCGTCGACAACGTCACGACCGGCACGCACGTCCGCAAGGGCCAGCCGTTGATGCGCATCTACGGCCCGAACCTGTCGAGCGCCGCCGCCGAATATCTCTCGGCCCTTAACGCCCGTCCGGAAGCCGGCATCAGCGGCCAGGCCCTTAAAGGGGCGCGCCGCCGCCTCGAAAACCTCGGTGCGCCCGATGGGTTTATTGCCGACATCGAGCGGACGCGCGAGGTCCCGGTCTACCTGAACTGGCCAGCCCCGCAGGACGGCGAAATCGTCGAGCGGACGGCCGTCAACGGGATGCGTGCAGCGCCCGGAGACGTGCTTTTCAGGATCGTCGACCATGATGTCGTCTGGGTGATGGTCGACGTCGCCGAACGCGATCTTGCGCTCATCGAAGTCGGACAAACCGCCACCGTGCGTCTGCGCGCCTATCCGAACCGTCCGTTCACGGGAAAAGTCACTGTGATCTATCCGCACCTGAAACCGGAAACGCGCACCGCGCGGATCAGGATCGAACTACCCAACCCGGACGACGTGCTGCGGCCCGACATGTACGCCGACGTGGAAATCGCCACGGGGACGGACGCGCCCGTCGTGACAGTCTCCAGCAGCGCGGTCATCGACAGCGGCGAGCGGCAGCTTGTGCTTCTCGACAAGGGTGAGGGTCGCTTTGAACCGCGCACGGTCAAGCTGGGGCGCCGCGGCGGCGGCCTGGTCGAGGTCAAGGAAGGGCTCGCCGAAAACGACAAGGTCGTCTCTTCCGCGAACTTCCTGATCGATGCGGAAAGCAATCTCAAGGCAGCGCTCAAGGGCCTCGACACCGGAGAGAAATCACAATGATCGCGCGGCTCATCGATTGGTCGGCCCGGAACCTGATGCTCGTTTTCATCGGCGCAGTCTTCGCTGTTGCGGCCGGGGTCTATGCCCTGCAGCACTCGGCGCTCGATGCGATCCCCGACCTCTCCGACACGCAAGTGATCGTCTACACCGAGTACAAAGGTCAGGCACCACAGGTCATCGAAGACCAGGTCACCTATCCCTTGACGACGGCCATGCTCACCGTGCCGAAATCGAAAGTTGTGCGGGGGTTTTCGTTCTTCGGCGTCTCGTTCGTCTACATCATCTTCGAAGACGGCACTGACATCTACTGGGCGCGTTCGCGTGTCCTGGAATACCTCAACGCCGCGGCGCGCAAATTGCCCGCCGGCGTGACGCCGACGTTGGGGCCCGACGCGACGGGCGTCGGCTGGGTCTATCAGTACGCGCTGCAGTCCAAGGACAAATCGCTGGCCGATCTGCGATCGATCCAGGACTGGACCATCCGATACGGAATTTCCAAAGCGGAAGGCGTGGCCGAGGTCGCAAGCGTCGGCGGCTTCGTCAGGCAATACAACATCATCGTCGATCCGAATCGGTTGAGATCGCTCGACATCCCGCTGGCGAAAGTCCGCGATGCGGTCCGCGGCAGCAACATGGACGTGGGCGGGCGTACCGTCGAGCTTTCCGAATTCGAATTCGTCGTGCGGGGCAGGGGATACGTCAAGAGCCTCTCCGACCTATCGAACATCGTGCTGAAGGTCGACAAGGGTACGCCGGTCCTGCTGAAGGACGTCGCACGGGTCGAGCTCGGCCCGGACGAACGCCGCGGCATAACCGAACTCAACGGGGAGGGCGAGGTCGCCAGCGGCATCGCACTGCAACGCTTCGGACAGAATGCACTGGACGTTATCGACAATGTGAAGGCGCGCCTGGCGGAGATGGCGTCGGCGCTTCCGAAGGGCGTCGAGATCATACCGGTCTATGACCGTTCGAACCTGATCCACGATGCGATCGAGACGCTGAAGCGGACGCTCACGGAAGAGAGCATCGTCGTCGCGCTGGTCTGCATCGTGTTCCTGCTCCACGTCCGCAGCGCGCTGGTTGCGATCGTCATGCTGCCGGTCGGAATCTTGATGGCGTTCGGCGCCATGAAGGCGCTGGGGATCGGGTCGAACATCATGAGCCTGGGTGGGATCGCGATCGCGATCGGCGCCATGATCGACGGCGCCATCGTCATGATCGAGAACGCCCACAAGCATCTCGAGCGCGCGCCGCCCGACAAGCCGCGCCTGGAGGTCCTCATCGAGGCGGCAAGCGAGGTCGGCCCCGCCTTGTTTTTCAGCCTGCTGATCATCACGGTATCCTTTCTGCCGATCTTCACCATGGAATCGCAGGAGGGCCGGCTGTTCAGCCCGCTGGCGTTCACAAAAACGTTTTCGATGGCGGCGGCGGCAATCCTGTCGATCACGCTGGTACCGGCGCTCATGGTTCTGTTCATTCGCGGCAAGATCATTCCGGAGCACAAGAATCCCATCAACCGGTTCCTGATCTGGGTCTATCGCCCGATGATCCGAGGTGTGCTGCAGGCCAAGACGCTGACGATACTTCTGGCACTTGCAGCCTTGGCGGTCAGCCTCTGGCCGGCCCGGCAACTCGGAACGGAGTTCATGCCGAGCCTCAACGAAGGCACGCTGATGTACATGCCGACGACGCTGCCAGGCCTGTCGGTCACCAAGGCGGCCGAAATCCTGCAGACGCAGAACAAGGTCATCAAGACCTTTCCGGAAGTCGCGTCGGTCTACGGCAAAGCGGGGCGCGCCGAGACCGCGACCGATCCTGCGCCGACCGAGATGTTCGAGACGATCGTCAACCTCAAGCCCAAGGCGCAATGGCGTCCGGGTCTCACCGTCGACGGCCTGATCGCGGAGTTGGACAAGGCCCTGCAGTTTCCCGGCGTTTCCAATGCCTGGACCATGCCGATCAAGGCCCGCACCGACATGCTCGCGACCGGGATTCGGACGCCGGTCGGCATCAAGGTGCTGGGAAAAGACCTGGCCGAAATGGAGAAGCTTGCCCGCCAAATCGAAACCGTCGTGAAAGCGGTGCCCGGCACATCGAGCGCCTACGCGGAACGCGTCATCGGCGGCTATTACCTCGATGTCGTCCCTGACCGGGAGGCGCTTGCGCGCTACGGTCTCATGATCAGCGATGTGCAGGACACGGTGTCGTCCGCATTGGGCGGCGAGACCATCACCACCACGGTCGAGGGCCGAGAGCGTTACGGCGTCAACCTGCGCTATCCGCGTGATCTACGCAGCGACCCGCAATCCATCGCCCGGGATGTTCTCGTCGCGATGCCAAATGGAGGGACTGTCCCGCTGGGGGAGGTTGCAGCGATCAAGCTCACGCGTGGGCCTACGTCGATCCGGACGGAAAACGGCCAACTCGCGGTCTACATCTTCGTCGACATCCGCGACCGCGATCTTGGCGGCTACGTTGCCGATGCCAAGGCCGCCGTGGCCGCCAGTGTACAATTTCCGCCGGGAAACTATGTCGTCTGGAGCGGACAGTTCGAATACCTTGAGCGCGCCACCGCCCGACTGAAGATCGTGGTGCCCGTGACGCTGCTGATCATCTTCCTGCTGCTCTACTTGAACTTCCGCCGGCTAACCGAGACGCTGATCGTCATGCTGTCGCTGCCGTTCGCCCTCGTCGGCGGATTGTGGCTGATGTGGTGGCTTGGCTTCAACATGTCCGTCGCTGTCGCCGTCGGCTTCATCGCGCTGGCCGGTGTCGCGGCCGAGACAGGCGTCATCATGCTGATCTATCTCGATCATGCGATGAAGGAGATACATACCCAACGGCAGGTCGAAGGCAAGCCGTTCACGCGAGCGGACTTGAACGAAGCGATCATGCTCGGCGCCGTCGAGCGGGTGCGCCCCAAGATGATGACAGTTGTCGCCATCATGGCAGGACTCATACCGATCCTGTGGAGCACCGGCACGGGTTCCGAGGTCATGCAACGCATCGCCGTGCCAATGATCGGCGGCATGATCTCGTCGACGATCCTGACGCTCATCGTGATTCCTGCCGTTTACGCACTGGTCAAAGGATTTCGATTGCCCCGCGCACCGGACTCGGCAGTGCGCCGGAGCAGCAACGAACAGGCGAGCCCAGATGATTTACATCGCTCGCAAGCAGCGGAATGACGAAGCGCGCGCTCGTTCCTCGGCGCCAGGATGACGTGATGGACCAGTGGGACTTCAAGAAGTGGCGGAAGAAGTTGGGACTCAACCAGGTCGCGGCCGGAGAGATGCTCGGGCTGAGCCGCGGCGCTGTTCAATACTGGGAAAGCGACCTCAGGCCGGTGCCGCGCGCCGTCGAGCTTGCCTGCCAGGA
>JAIEPP010000311.1 GCA_019748335.1 Xanthobacteraceae bacterium | reverse complement strand
ACTTCGCTTCTGCCCGCTTCGGCGGCGTAGCCGGCCACGACTTCACCAGCGTGTCGTAGTCGATGGTTTCGCCCTTCGGCTTCTCGTTCGCCAGCTTGCGCTGGGGCGCGATGTTGCCGTCCTTGGCCGATTTCGCGAACCAGTATTCGGCGGTTTCCTTCTTGTTCAGCTTCGGCCCGCACTCCTTCTGCACGCCGGACTTCTCAAGCCGTTCCAGCACCGAGTCCTGGGCCGCCGCCAGCGCGTCCATCGCCGCCTGCGGGGTCTTCGCACCGGACGACGCATCGCCGATGTTCTGCCACCACAACTGCGCCAGCTTCGGATAGTCAGGCACGTTGTTGCCGGTCGGGGTCCACTGCACGCGCGCCGGCGAGCGGTAGAACTCGATCAGGCCGCCGAGCTTCGGCGCACGTTCCGTAAAGGACTTGTCCCAGATATCGGACTCACGCGTGAACGTCAGGCCGACATGGCTCTTCTTCAGGCTCACCGTCTTGGAGTTGATGAACTGCAGATAGAGCCAGGCCGCCTTGCGGCGGTCCGCGGGCGTCGACTTCAAGAGCGTCACGGAGCCGGCGTCCTGGTAGCCGAGCTTCATGCCTTCCTTCCAGTACGCGCCATGCGGCGACGGCGCCATGCGCCACTTCGGCGTGCCGTCGGCATTCATCACCGGACCCGGCTTCACCATGTCGGCGGTGAAAGCGGTGTACCAGAAGATCTGCTGCGCGATAGCACCCTGCGCCGGTACCGGTCCCGATTCGGAGAAGGTCATGCCCTGCGCCTGCGGCGGGGCATACTTCTTCATCCAGTCGAGATACTTGACGATCGAATAGACCGCCGCCGGGCCGTTGGTGTCGCCGCCACGCTCGACGGAGGAACCCACCGGACGGCAGCCTTCCATGCGGATGCCCCACTCGTCGACCGGCAGACCGTTCGGGATGCCCTTGTCGCCGTTGCCGGCCATCGACAGCCAGGCGTCGGTGAAACGCCAGCCGAGCGAGGGATCCTTCTTGCCGTAGTCCATGTGGCCATAGACCTTGACGCCGTTGATCTCCTTGATGTCGTTGGTGAAGAACTCGGCGATGTCTTCATAGGCTGACCAGTTCACGGGCACGCCGAGGTCGTAGCCATACTTGGCCTTGAACTTGGCCTTGTAGTCCGGATTGGAGAACCAGTCGTAACGGAACCAATAGAGGTTCGCGAACTGCTGGTCGGGCAACTGATACAGCTTCTTGTCCGGACCGGTCGTGAACGACTTGCCGATGAAGTCGTTGACGTCGAGCATCGGGTCGGTGACGTCCTTGCCCTCGCCGGTCATGTAGTCCGACAGGATCACGGTCTGACCGTAGCGGAAGTGGGTGCCGATCAGGTCGCTATCGTTGATCCAGCCGTCATAGACGTTCTTGCCGGACTGCATCTGGGTCTGCAGCTTTTCAACCACGTCGCCTTCCTGGATGACGTCGTGCTTGATCTTGATGCCGGTAAGCTCGGTGAAGGCCTTCGCCAGCGTCTTGGATTCGTATTCATGGGTCGTGATGGTTTCCGACACCACGTTGATTTCCATGCCCTTGAACGGTTGTGCGGCCTTTTCGTACCACTGCAGCTCCTTCAGCTGATCCGCCTTCGACAGCGTCGAGGGCTGGAATTCGCTGTCGATCCACTTCTGCGCGGTGGCGTCGTCGGCAAGCGCCGGCGCTGATATCGTTACCGATGCCGCGATCAGCGCGGCGGCGCTGGTCATCGTCAGGAGACGATCTTTTCCTCTCAAGTGTCGCATTTTGGTTCCTCCGGTTGCAGAACAAAATCCAGGCCCGGGTTGATCCCGGATCTGCTCGTTTTTCGCCTCACTCAGACGGTGCGGAAAATCGCAACGGCCGAAAGAAGCGAAATCAGTGTTGCGAGCCACAGGCTCGAAATCTCAACGCCTTCTTCCCCGATGGGCAGCGTGGCGATGGCGTCGGTACCGACAAAGGCGATCCACAACAGATGGATCACGGCAGTCAGCACCAGCGAAATGAACAGCCGGTCGCCGCGCGTCGTCGGAATGCGCAAGATGCCGATCCGCTCGGCTTCGGGATAGGCGACCGCAAGCCAGGTCATCACACCCAGGGTCAGCGACAGCATCACGAAGAAGATCGCGGTCGGCAGCGTCCAGGCCATCCATGCGATGTTTTCCATGGCTTACCTCCCGCCCCGCGACGTGGTGCAGAGCTCCCTCTCCCCGCTTGCGGGGAGAGGGGTGGGGTGAGGGGGACTCTCCACGCATTTGGACTCGCGGAGAGTCCCCCTCACCCGGATTTTTCGCTGCGCGTAAAATCCGACCTCTCCCCGCGAGCGGGGCGAGGTAAGACCGAACATTGCGATGTGATGCGATATTGCCATCATCACACCCTGCCCAGCGCGAATCCGCGCGCGATGTAGTTGCGGACGAACCAGATCACCAGGGCGCCGGGGATGATGGTCAGCACGCCGGCGGCGGCCAGCAGGCCCCAGTCCATGCCGGCGGCGGAAACCGTCCGCGTCATGATCGCGGAAATCGGCTTGGCGTTGACCGTCGTCAAGGTGCGGGCCAGCAGCAGTTCGACCCAGGAGAACATGAAGCAGAAGAACGCCGCGACGCCGATGCCGCTCGCGATCAGCGGCACCAGAATCTTGACGAAGAAGCGCGGGAACGAATAGCCGTCGAGGAACGCAGTCTCGTCGATCTCGCGCGGCACGCCGGAAACGAAACCTTCGAGGATCCAGACCGCCAGCGGCACGTTGAAGATGCAGTGGGCCAGCGCCACCGCCCACGGCGTATCGAACAGGCCGATCGCCGAATAGAGGTTGAAGAACGGCAACGCATAGACCGCGGCCGGCGCCATCCGGTTCGACAGCAGCCAGAAGAACAGGTGCTTGTCGCCGAGGAAACGATAGCGCGAAAACGCGTAGGCCGCCGGCAGCGCCACCGAAATCGAGATCACGGTATTGATCACGACATAAGTCAGCGAATGGATATAGCCGGAATACCAGCTCTCGTCGGTGAAGATACGCATGTAGTTTGCCAGCGTCGGCTGGTGCGGCCACAGCGTCATGGTCGAGACGATCTCGCCATTGGTCTTGAAGCTCATGTTGACGAGCCAGTAGATCGGCAACAGCAGGAAGATCAAGAACAGCACCATGATGGTGCGACGGCCGGGAATCGAATGCATCAGGCGACTCCCTGCTTGGCCGGACGTTCGTTCCCGGCATTGGTCATCACGGTGTAGAAGATCCAGCACACGATCAGGATGATCAGGTTGTAGACCAGCGACAGTGCCGCCGCCTTGCCGAGGTCGAACTGTCCGAGCGCGATCTTGACCAGCTCGATCGAGACGAAGGTGGTCGAATTGCCGGGACCACCGCCGGTCACCACGAACGGCTCGGTGTAGATCATGAAACTGTCCATGAAGCGCAGCAGTACCGCGATCAGCAGCACGCGATTCATCTTCGGCAACTGGATCGCGGTGAATACCGCCCAGCGCGAGGCGCCGTCGATTTGCGCCGCCTGGTAATAGGCGTCGGGGATCGACTTCAACCCGGCGTAGCACAGCAGCGCGACGAGGCTGGTCCAGTGCCAGACGTCCATCACGATGACGGTGGCCCAGGCGTCGAACTCGTTGGAGACGTAGTTGTAGTTCATGCCGAGGTGGTTGAGCGTATAGCCGAGCAGGCCGATGTCGGGCCGTCCGAAGATCTGCCAGATGGTTCCGACCACATTCCACGGAATCAACAACGGCAGCGCCAGGATCACGAGACAGGCCGCGACCGACCAGCCCTCGCGCGGCATCGACAGCGCCACCACGATGCCGAGCGGCACCTCGATCGCGAGGATCACGGCCGAGAAGAACAGGTTGCGGGCAAGCGAATCCAGAAATCGTCCGCCGAGATCGGTCGAGGGATCCAGCAGTTCCTTGAACCAGCCGACGCCGTTCCAGAAGAACTGGTTGTTGCCGAAAGTGTCCTGCATCGAATAGTTGACCACCGTCATCAGCGGCAGGATCGCGGAGAACGCCACCACCAGAAACACCGGCAGCACCAGGAACCAGGCCTTCTGGTTGACCGTCTTGTCCATCAGGCAACCCCCTCGACCAGGCGGCCGTCGGCATAGACGTGCACGTGCGAGGGATCGAACACCAGCCCGACCGTGTTGTCGGGAACGGAGAATCCAGGTGGTACCCGCGCGGCGAACTTGGCGTCGCCGACACGAACGCGGGCGAAGCGGACGCGGCCGAGATCGTCGATGCGCTCGATATTGGCCGACAACAATCCGGATGCCGGCGCCGCGACGTTGACGAATTCCGGCCGCACGCCGATCTCGATCTTCGCGCCGGCTGGTAGCACGCCATAGTTACGGTGGAGGCCGATGGTGTGGCCGTCGATCCGTGCCTCATGGCCGCTGACGGTGGCCGGCACGATGTTCATGCCGGGCGAGCCGATGAAATAGCCGACGAAAGTGTGCGCAGGCTTGTCGAACAATTCGGCGGGCGTGCCGCTCTGCACCACGCGACCGTCATGCATCACGACCACCGTATCGGCAAAGGTCAGGGCCTCGGTTTGGTCGTGGGTAACGTAGATCATTGTGAGGTCGAGGTCGCGGTGCAGCGCCTTGAGCTTGGAGCGCAACTGCCATTTCAGTTCGGGATCGATCACCGTCAGCGGCTCGTCGAACAGGATCGCGGCGACGTCGGAGCGAACAAGGCCGCGGCCAAGCGAAATCTTCTGCTTGGCGTCCGCCGTCAGCCGCGTCGCCTTGCGGTCGAGATAAGGCGTCAAGTCGAGCAGATCGGCGATCTTTTTGACCCGTGCGTCGATATCGGCCTTCGGCACGCCGCGGTTCTTCAGGGGAAATGCCAGGTTCTGTCCGACCGTCATGGTGTCGTAGATCACCGGAAACTGGAACACCTGCGCGATATTGCGCTTCTGTGTTGACAGCGGTGTGATGTCGGCGCCGTCGAACAGGATTTTGCCGCTCGACGGTGTCACGATGCCGGAAATCAGGTTGAGCAGCGTGGTCTTGCCGCAGCCGGACGGCCCGAGCAGCGCATAGGCGCCGCCCTGCCGCCACGTCATTGTCACCGGCTTCAACGCAAACGATTCGAGCGGCGCGTCGTTGCCGCCGTAGGAATGCGCGAGATCGACGAGGTCAATGCGAGCCATGCGGCATTTCCCTCACGTGCTGGCCGGTGCAGCGACCAGGCGATCAGCCGCATCGAACACAAAGAGATTGTCGGGATCGAGCACGGCGTCGAGCAGATGGCCGGGTTCGTATTCATGGACGCCCGGCAGCACCGCGACCCAGTTCGACGCATCGCGGTTGAGATGCACGAAGCTTTCCGAGCCGGTGATCTCGGTCACGGTCACGGTGGCGTGGAACGCATGGCGGCCAGCGATGCCGGTCGCGACTTCCAACTGATGGGCGCGGAAGCCGACGCGATAGGGTCCGTCGGCTAACGCCGCGTAGAGCCCAGTGGCCGGCGCCTGGATGCCGCCGGCATATTGCACAAAGCCGCGCTTCTTCTCGATCCCGACGAGGTTGAGCGGCGGGTCTGAAAATACCTGCGCTACCCGCAGCGTGTCGGGCTGGCGATAGACTTTCGAGGTATTGCCGGCCTGCAGCACCTGGCCTTCCCACATGCAGAGGGTATCGCCGCCGAGCAGCAGGGCTTCCGAGGGTTCGGTCGTGGCATAGACGAAGATCGCGCCCGACGCCTCGAAGATGCGCGGCAGCTCGGTGCGCAGTTCTTCGCGCAGCTTGTAGTCGAGATTGGCCAGCGGCTCGTCGAGCAACACCAGGTCGGCGCCCTTGACCAGCGCACGCGCAATCGCGGTGCGCTGCTGCTGGCCGCCGGACAACTGTAAAGGCGTGCGCTGCAGATAGGGCTCGAGCCGCAGCAGGCCTGCCGCTTCCTGCACGCGTTGTTCGATTTCAGCCCGCGGTTTGCCCTGCACGCGCAACGGCGAGGCGATGTTCTCGTAGACCGTCAGCGAGGGATAGTTGATGAACTGCTGATAGACCATCGCGACCGAGCGTTGCCGCACGTCCGCGCCGGTGACGTCCTTGCCGTCGACCAGCACGCGGCCGGTGGATGGCTTGTCGAGACCGGCGAGCAGCCGCATGATCGAGGTCTTGCCCGACAATGTCGGCCCCAGCAGCACACTCAGCGTTCCCCGGTCGAGCGTCAGCGAGACGTCGCGAATGGTCGGGATGCCATCCACGGTGCGTGTGACATGTTCGAGCGTGACGCTCATGTCCGTCCTCCCGCTTCGCGTAGGGGACGTTCACCGGAAGTGCGGTTGGCTGCGATCCACTGGTCGAGCGTGGCGATTTCGTCTGCCGACAGCCGCAAGCCCAGCTTGGATCGGCGCCACACCACGTCTTCGGCGGTGCAGGCCCATTCCA
>JAIEPP010000585.1 GCA_019748335.1 Xanthobacteraceae bacterium | reverse complement strand
TCGACAGCACCAGGGCGGTCGAGGGATCGGCCTTGCCGAAGATACCGATGACCCTGGAAGCGTCGAGCGCGCCGGCGCCCCTGCCCCCAAGGGCCGCCGGCACGGTCAGCGCCAACAGTCCGGCCTCGGACAGTTGATCGAAATTCGCGAACGGAAAGCTGGCGTCGCGATCATGCTGCGCCGCCCGGGCGGCAAATTCCGAAGCCAGCAGTTTCGCGCACCCGTAGAACGCCGGGATTGCATCTTCCGGATCGTCCTTGCGAATTGAATTGCCTTTTGCGCTCACCATGTCGCATCCAATCCGAGCAAGCCCAGAATATTGCGGCGCAGCTCCGCCAGCCGGGGATCGCCGCGGTGCCGGGGATAGGGACGGTCGACCGCGATGTCGGCCTTGATGCGCGCGGGACGGTCGCTGAAGACAATGACACGGTTGGCCAGGAACAGCGCTTCCTCGACATCATGCGTCACCAGCAGCGTGGTGAACCCCTTGCGCTGCCAGAGCGCCACGAGTTCGGCCTGCATGGTGATCCGCGTCAGCGAGTCGAGCTTGCCGAGCGGCTCGTCGAGGATGAGGATTCTGGGGTCGTTGACCAATGCCCGCGCCAGCGCCACGCGCTGCGCCATGCCGCCCGACAATTGGTGCGGATAGGCATTGCGAAACTGCGAAAGCCCAACGAGGTCGATGGCGTCGTCGACCCGCTGCCGCTGGGTCTTCAGGATACCCTGCGCCTCCAGGCCGAGCGCCACGTTCTTCCACACAGTCCGCCATGGAAACAACGTCGGATCCTGAAACACCACCACCCGGGACGGAAACGGTCCGGTCACCGGATCGCCATCCTCGCGCAGCACACCGGAGCGCGGTGGCTCGAGCCCGGCGACCAGACGCAACAGGGTCGACTTGCCGCAGCCGGACGGCCCCAGCAGCGCGACGAACTCGCCCGGCTTGGCGCTGAAATTCACGTCGTCGAGCACCGGAAGCACGCTGCCGTCGATGTCGAAGGCGTGGCTGACATGTTCGACATCGAGTGAGGCGCCAACGGCCGGGTAAGTAATGGGTCCGGCAACCGCAAGCGCTACCATTTGACGACCCCCTTCTGCCAGACCAGCAACCGGTCGCGAGTCCGGAACAGCAACGTGATCGCGCCCGAGCACAACAGCGACATCACGATCAGCGCGGCATACATGTTGGAATAGGCCGCCCAGCCCTGGGCCCACTGCAGGTACCAGCCGAGCCCGGCCTTGACGCCGATCATCTCGGCGACGACCAGAACGGCGAAGGACGAGCCGAGCCCCATGAACAGGCCGACGAAGACGTGGGGCAATGCCGCGGGAATCGCGACTTTCAGCACCAGAAACCACGGCTTCGCGCCGAGGGTCCGCGCCACGTCATAATAGGCGTTGTTGACGCTTGCGACGCCCGACCAGGTCAGCACCGTGACCGGAAAGCCTGTCGCCAGCGCAATCAGGAACGTACTGGCGCTCCAGCTCGACGGAAAGGTGAAGAAGGCGAACGGCAGCCACGCCGTCGCCGGCAGCGGCCCGATGAATCGCAGCACCGGATGAACCCAGTAGCCGACGCCGCGCGACCAGCCGATCGACACACCGGTCAGGAAGCCGACCGCCGCGCCGATCGCGTAGCCGCCGAGCTGAAGCTTTATGGATGCGAAGACACTGTCGAGTAGCTTGGGTAGATCGTCGGTATAGACCTCGATGATCGCCTGCGGCGGCGGAAAGAACGGTAGCGGCAGCCACGCCAGTTTCGCGGTCGCAACTTCCCACACGGTCAGGAACAGGCCGAGCGCCAGCAGCCATGGCGCGCGCTGTTGCAGCGCTGGCCCAAAGCGCCCGAGCCAAGGCGCGCTCAAGGTCGCCACAAGGATGCCGCCGGCAATGACGAAGGCGGCGATGGCCAGCGCATGGGTGCGCGGCCAGTCTGCCAGATCCACCCACCACAGGCATGACAACCCGAAGCCGATCCAGGCCACGCTGGCAAAAACGGCAGCTCCGTTCGCCAGAAACGACGCCGGAAGCGACAGCGGCCGCCCCGCGAATGCGGCGCCCTCCTCTACCGACTGCGGAATCGCGACCGCCTTAGACGCCGAATACGTCGACATAGATCCGCTCCGCGAATTTGGCCGTATCCGTGCTCGGCTTGAAGACCGAAACGAGCTTCAGGTCGTCCGCATAGGCTTTCAGCTCCTGCTTGAGCACGGCGCCCGTGGGATGGTGATGGTGGGTGTGATAGCGAACCATCGCCTGCAAATCCTGCAGGCTGGCGGTCTTCGGCGCATAGGGCTGGAACGAGGTCGCGGCTTTGTCCGGATTCTGCGAGGTGAACATCGCCGCGTCGAGCAACGCCTGCGTCAGCGCCCGCGCCACCTGCGGCTCTTCGCGCACCAGGCTGCCGCGCAGACCGACGATGCAGCACGTCTTGTCCTTGTATTCGCCGTCGAGATTTGAGGCGACTTCCTTGTAGGCCGGATCCTTCAGCCAGAGATAAGCGATCGGGTCCGAACCCAGGAAAGCCTGGACCTCGCCCTTCTCGACGGCAAGCTGCAGCAGGTTGCCGGGATAGACCCGCCAGTCGACGTCCTTGTTCGGATCGATGCCCTGTTTGGATAGCTGGATCGAGAAGAAGTTCTTGTCCGGTCCGCCGAGATCGCCAACGCCGACGATCTTGCCCTTGAGGTCGGCGAGCTTGTCGATCCCCGAATTCGCCCGCGACAGCACCCGCATGCAACCGCCGTGGGTTCCGGCCGCAATCTTGACGTCAAAGCCCTGTTCCAGCGGCTTCAGCCAGCGCAACGCCATGCCGAGCCCGGCATCCGACTTGCCGGTTGCGATCGCCTCCAGCAGCTGATCCGTCGAACCACTGTAGTTGATCAGCTCAACGTCGAGATTGTGCTTCTGGAAAATGCCGTTATCGATGGCAACGGGAAGCGGCGCGAGGCAGACCGCACCGGCGTTCCAAGACAATTTCAGCTTTCGCGGCGCGCCCGTCAGCGGCTTGGCATCGGATGACACCTTGCAGATCGGAAATTCGGAGAAGTCGATGGCTGGCGCTGCCGCGCGGAACGGAAAGGCCTGCGCTCCCAATACTCCTATCGGAGCAGCAAACGCCGCCGCGACCCCGCCACGCAACAAGGTGCGACGATCCAGCAACGATTTGTCCTGCTTCCCATCTGTCGACATCTTCTTCTCCTGTTTTCGGTCCGCATAGCGCCACCGCCGGCGCAACGCGATGACGCTGCGGCCTGCAATTTCTCAACGCTGGCGATCAGTGAGTTCGGTTCAATCCCGGCGAGCTTCGAGCTCTCGCTCAGTTGAATTCATGCTGCGATGATGCGCGGCAGCATCAGAATCGTCAATGAAATGGAATTTTGAATGTGGATGCGAACGGAGAGATTATCTCTGGAAATGTATCGCTCTGCGATGGAACGGTTTTCGTCCGACCAACGATTATGCATCGTCAGCGGTTCGATGCGACGGTTGTTTCATTTAAGAGGGCAAGCGCTCGCAGCAGACAATCTCCGTGACCAATCGAAAGGCGAGACGATCATTGCCCGCGCGCGGAAATATTCAGTCAGCCATTTCATTGACTGTCATACGGTTGCTCGTAGGCTTTGCACATCGCTGATCGCTTCAAGCAACGCAGCGGATGAAACGAGAAAGATCAAAAAATGAATGCAACCAAACTCGAATTCGACCCTCGCGGACGTCTCCGCAAGATCGGCGTGGCGCTGTTCAGCGCTGCGCTGGGATTCTCCATCACCGCATCGGCGCTGGCTGCAGACGCCGTCACGCTTCGGGTCGGCGACCAGAAGGGCGGCAATCGCTCATTGCTCGAAATTGCGGGATTGGCCAAGGACCTTCCCTACAAGATCGAATGGTCGGAATTTCCCGCCGCGGCGCCGATTCTCGAAGCGCTCAACGCGGGTGCGCTTGATGTCGGTTACACCGGCGACCTGTCCTTCCTCACCGTCTATGCCGCCGGCGCGCCCATCAAGGCGATCGGCGGCACCCGCTCCAATCCCCGCACGCAGGCCATCCTGGTTCGCAAGGATTCACCGATCAATACCGCGGCCGACCTGAAGGGCAAGAGACTGGCCGGCACGCGCGGCGGCTGGGGCCAGTTTCTGATCAACGCAACGCTGGAGAAGGCCGGCTACAAAACCGAAGATGCCATCTTCGCGCCGCTGGGACCTGTGGATGCAAAGATCGCGCTGCTCGCCGGCTCGATCGACGGATGGGCAGTGTGGGAACCCTACGTGTCCTATGCAACGCTCAAGGACAACGCGCGGGTCATCGCGGATGGCGAAGGCCTGACACCCACCATCACGTTCATTGTCGCCTCCGACCAGGCGATCGCTACCAAGCGCGCCGCTGTGCAGGACCTCGTTCAACGACTCAACAAGGCGCGGCTATGGTCGCTGGATCACCTTCCCGAATACGCCAAGAACACCGCCGAGCTGACCAGGCTGCCGGAAGACGTGCTGCTCAACGCCTACACCGCGCAAAAGACCAGCCCTGTTGTCATCGATACCGCCATCGTCAAGGAAGTTCAGGCCGCCTCGGACCGCGCCACCCGGTACGGCATCCTCGGCAAGACGCTCGACGTCAGCAAGGCGGTCGATCGCAGCTTCACGACGGCGGCGAGCGGAACCAACTAACGGAAGTTGGGGAGGAACGGAAAGGGCCGGCGCCATCTGCCGGCCCTTGCTGGTGCCGCCGACATCAGGCGGCGATCGAGAGCTTGTGCGATGCCATCTCTTCGTTGGCCGTCTGTTCGATCGCGTCGACCAGAAGATCATTGATCGTCCTGTCGCATCCGCTCGCGGCATCGGGTTATCTCTCGGTCGGGTTGCATGCCCTGCACCAGCCCGACCTCGCCGGACCAGGATGCGCGTGCCGGCCGCTGGCGTGGCAAAGCCAAGACAGAATGCGGCATCCATACGGTCAAGACTTTATAGAATAATGACGTTGCCGCGCCGCAAACATTGAAACGCAATTTCGTTGACTTGAGACTGTTCCTCGCGAGTTATGTGCGCGTAATCTCGATGACGATGCCGTCGTCGCTGCGAATGGAGATTGAGATGGTCCGTCGTATTCTGCCTCTCGTCGCGGGACTGCTTTGGGCAGGTTCTGCTTTAGCCGCCGATGTGTCGCTGCTCAACGTGTCGTACGATCCGACACGTGAACTCTATGCGGAATTCAACAAGGCGTTTGCGAGCGCTTACCAGAAAGAAACCGGCAAGAGCATCGAGATCAAACAGTCGCATGGCGGCTCCGGTTCGCAGGCGCGCGCCGTGATCGACGGCCTGCAGGCCGACGTGGTCACCATCGCGCTGGCCTATGATATCGACGCCATTGCGGCCAAGGGCCTGCTTTCAGCCGACTGGCAGAAACGGCTGCCGCAGAATGCGTCGCCCTACACCTCGACCATCGTCTTCCTGGTGCGCAAGGGCAATCCCAAGGGCATCAAGGATTGGGACGATTTGATCAAGCCCGGCGTCAAGGTGATCACGCCGAATCCGAAGACCTCCGGCGGCGCGCGCTGGAACTATCTGGCCGCATGGGGCTATGCGTTGAAGAAGTTCGGTACCGACGACAAGGCGAAGCAGTTCGTCGGCGACATCTTCAAGAACGTGCCGGTGCTGGATACCGGCGCGCGCGGCTCGACCGTCACTTTCGTTGAGCGCGGCGTCGGCGACGTGCTGCTGGCCTGGGAGAACGAGGCGTTCCTCGCCCAGCGCGAATTCGGCAAGGACAAGTTCGAGATTGTCGCGCCGCCGTTGTCGATTCTGGCCGAGCCACCGGTCTCCGTGGTCGACAAGGTCGTTGAAAAGAAGGGCACCCGCGCCGCGGCCGAGGCCTATCTCAAATACTGGTATACCAAGGAAGGTCAGGAAATTGCCGCACGCAATTCCTATCGTCCGCGCGACCAGGAGATTGCGAAGAAATACGAGACATCTTTCGCCAAGGTGGAATTGTTCACGATCGACAACGTGTTCGGCGGCTGGAGCAAGGCCCAGAAGGAGCATTTCGGCGAAGGCGGCATTTTCGACCAGATCTACAAGAACTGATCTGGCCGAGGGGGAACAGGAGGCTTTGTGAGCAGGCGAGAAGCGGGACGGCGCAACAGCCTGCCGAGGTTTGGTTTCACCATGGGACTGACGCTACATAGCTCTCCGTCGGCGGTCGGACTGAGATAACCGCAAAGGTGGAAAGAGCCGGCCTGGTGCCGGCCCTTCGATGCGCCTAGATCTTGTGAAACACCAACGTTCGCAGCTCGATACTCTCGCGCGGCGAGGCATCGGCAGGCGTGGTGGGATCAACAAAGGCGCTGTGGGGCGCAAATCTGGCGCGCCCGTCGGTCCTTGAATCGAAGCACTTCAGCAGCAGTATCTCATCGG